>CBDTTT010000032.1:0-10705 GCA_965363345.1 uncultured Chromatiales bacterium | reverse complement strand
CTTTTATAATCAGCAACTTATATTCAAATTCGGGTGCGATGATCTTTAGCCCCGGGCCCGGCGTTGACCAATGAGTTCATCAAGGTAGGTTATTAGCGTATCTGCCAGATCAATATCGCCATAGTTCTTAAGTTCGCGGATACCGGTCGGGCTGGTGACATTCACCTCTGTGAGATAGTCACCGATCACATCTATCCCCGCAAAGATAATGCCACGCTCCCGCAATACCGGCCCCACCTGCTCACAAATCCATCTGTCTCTGTCGGTTAGGGGGCGAATATCGGGTTTTGCGCCAGCCACAAGATTGCCGCGATTGTCGTCTGCCGAAGGCACACGGGCGACAACTTTTGCGGCGGGTTCGCCGCCGATCAATATGATGCGCTTATCGCCATCGACAATTTCAGGCACGTAACCCTGGCAGATGGCATAGCGGGTTTCGTATTTGGTGAGCGTCTCGAAAATAACATTGGCATTCAGGTCGCCTTGGTTTACGACGAAGATGGATTGCCCGCCCATGCCGTGAAGAGGTTTAACGACGGCTCTGCCGTGTTTCCCGACAAATTTGCGCATATCCGACATGGATCGCGTAATTAGTGTGTCCGGGCAGCATTGTGGAAACCATGCTGTGAAAGCCTTCTCGTTCATGTCACGGAGGCTTTGTGGGCGATTGACGATGAGCGCGCCTTCAGCCTCCGCCCTTTCAAGAATATAGGTGCAGTAGATGTACTCCATGTCGAAGGGAGGATCTTTCCGCATCAAGATTACATCTAGATCACCCAATGGCATGTCTGTAACGTCGCCAAACTCAAACCATTGATTATCATCATCTTTTACTTGAAGCGGACGCGCGCGACCCCGCGCCTGACCGTTGTCGATACGCAGATCGCCCATCTCAAAGTAGCTGATTTTCCAGCCCTTTTCCTGAGCTGCCAGCAGCATTGCAAGAGAGCTGTCTTTGGCAGGAGTGATGGCATCGATCGGGTCCATCACAATACCGAGATGAATGTCACTCATTTGGGTCTCCATCGTGAGTAAGCTTGAATATCGAAATCATGCCATAACGAATGGTGTTTCTGGTGAAATATCCGAGTTTGCCGAGTATTATCTGTGATGTTGTTGGAGGGTTCTCCCGATGGGTTATCGGCAGAATTCATTTGCGAAATTTGAACTCCATTTTTTGCTGTAGTGCTTTGGGAAGCGCTATCTGCAAGAAATACCAAGACTGTCTTGCGCGAAGACGGTTGCAAGAGTTCATGGCGGCGCTGTTATCATTATGTTAAAACTAGAATTGAATAGTTTTGTACGCTCAATCTGGGGGAGAATTCAGTGAGCAGCGATGGGGCACCTGACCTAAACGGTCTGAAAATTCTTGTTATTGATGACAGCAAAACAATTCGCCGTACGGCGGAGACGTTGTTGTCGAAAGAAGGTTGCAGCGTGTTTACCGCTGTAGATGGTTTTGATGCGCTTTCTAAAATAGCTGATCACGATCCGGATCTGATCTTTGTCGATATTATGATGCCGCGTCTTGATGGTTATCAGACATGCTCTCTCATCAAGCACAATCGTAATTTTAAAGATACACCGGTCATTATGTTGTCGAGTAAAGACGGTTTGTTTGATCGTGCACGAGGTCGGATTGTTGGTTCTGAACAGTACCTGACAAAGCCATTTACCCGTGATGAGTTGCTCGGAGCTATCTCGGCTCAGGTATCAGCAGGTTGAGGTGAATCATGGCATTAGTATTAATAGTTGATGACTCACCGGTTGAGCAGCATGTTTATAGTCAGGCTCTCGAGCAAGGTGGCTACGACACGATTACGGCAAATGATGGTGAAGAAGCCCTTGTTATGGCCTTAGAAAAGTTGCCCGACCTTATCATTATGGATGTCGTAATGCCTGGTATGAATGGCTTTCAGGCAACGCGGAAGCTGCATAAGGACCCCGCTACAGAGGCGATACCGGTCATTATTATCAGCACGAAAAATCAGGAAACAGATAAAATTTGGGCGATGCGCCAGGGTGCTGTCGAGTATCTCGTAAAGCCTGTAAAACCCGCTGTGCTGGTGGCTGCCGTGGCGGCCCGATTGAAGGCATGAGCGAACTTTCAGATATAGATCTACGTTCGCTGGCCGATAAGCCTTTTGACCTGCTGCAAGCCATCGAGCAACGCTGTCTCGAGTTGGTGCAGGGTTCTACCGATCAGGGTGGTGACGGCTCAGAGTGGGTTGGTGTCGGTTTCAAGTTGGGCAATGAGAACATGCTTGTGGCTCGTGACGATATTCGGGAAATCATGATGGTCCCGGATTCTATGTCCCGGGTTCCGGGTGCGAAAGCCTGGGTCAGTGGCCTTGCGAACTTGCGCGGGCAGTTGTTGCCGATTGTTGATTTGCGTCAGTACCTGGGTGCTGGCAGCACTAAAACATCTCGGGGGGCACGAGTGTTGGTGCTTAACAGCCGCGAGTTTCCAGTAGGTATTTTGGTCGATGAGGTCTCCGGCTTTCGGAGATTTTTAAATAGTGAGTTTTCTTCTGATACACCGCTTATGGCAATGCGTTGCGAGCGATATATCGATGGGGCGTTTGCCCGGAATAATGATTTTTGGCCTGTGTTTAGCATGTCTACTTTGCTTGCAACTCAGGATTTTCAGCACGCCGGTGAACAGTAGCCCTGCTGAATAAGTTGATTACTGCCTGAGAGCAAGATTTGTTGGAGAGTATGGATGGCTGAAAAAACCAGTGAGGGGAAGTTTGTACCTGCGCTCGCTATTCTGGTGTTGCTGCTAATTGCAGCGGCTGGCGGTTGGATATGGATACTGCAATCGGACCAGAAGCCGGCCACTGCAAACAGCGCGGTCAGTAACTTTGCTTTGGTGCAGTCAGTTAGCATCGAGGTTGATGGTGCCTTCGAAGGTAGTGATGAGGCATTCCGCAATTTGTCGGTGTTGCAGCGTTCGGTTAGTAAGTCGCCGGATAAAGAGTTGGCTGACATCCGTATAGCGCTGCCCAAAATTCTTGCGGCTCAGCGCGATCTGCAGACTATGCAGAGTAAAGGTACAACTGCGGCGCAGTTGTTACCGGTTTTTGTTGATACCGTCTATAAGCTCGAGGGGCAGTTGTCGTTGCAGCGTCAACCCGCTGCTGTGGCGAACTTAGGTCGATTGCGTATTCTGGCGCAGTTACTGGTTAGTGACATGGCTAAAATCGCTGCCGGCTCTGCTAACTCTGCAGAACTGATTCAGCGCGCAACTGATGCTGAGATGGAGTTGACACAGATCGTAACGGGGCTGCTTATCGGTGACCCGAAATTGGCTATTCAGCAGATAACAGATGTTGGTGCTAAAGCTTCTGTCAATGAATTATCCGGAATGAGCAATCAGCTAAGCATTGCCCTTGATGAAATTATTAATCTGTCAGATCAGGTTGGGGCTGCTTTTGCTGCACGTAAGCAGATTGATGCAAGCGTAGTTGCTTTGGGCGGTGCGGTATCTGCGAGTGCGGTGCGTGCTGAGCGCGGTGAGGATACATCTAAGCAGATTTTGCAGCCTTTGGCTGTTCTGGCTGTTGCTGCAGTATTGTTGCTGTTGATGATTTTGCTATATGTACGTGCTGCCGGACAGCGTAAAGCTGCTGCCGCACTTACTATGCAGGCTGGTCGTGATCAGGAAGCGATTCTGCAAATGTTGGATGAGCTTGGCAACCTTGCTGATGGCGATCTGACGTCACAGTTGACGGTTACCGAAGATATTACCGGTGCGATTGCCGATTCGATTAACTACGCTATTGAAGCTCTGCGCGAACTCGTTATAACCATTAAAGAAAGTACCATCATGGTGGATAGCGCAACGAAACAGTCGGAAGTAAGTGCGCAGCGTCTTGATGAAGGGCAGTCGAGTCAGATGCGTCAAATCAAACTGGCCTCCGAAGCTATCGGCGCAATGAATGTTTCTATTGACGAAGTCTCCGGTGATGCGGAACGTTCCGCTGATGTTGCCCGACATTCTGTGGATGTGGCTCATAAGGGCGGCGATGCGGTACGACGCACCATCGAGGGCATGAATACCATTCGAGAAACCATTCAGGAAACATCGAAGCGTATTAAGCGCCTGGGCGAAAGCTCACAGGAAATCGGCAATATTGTTGAGCTTATTAATGACATTGCAGAGCAGACAAATATCCTCGCGTTGAACGCCTCGATTCAGGCATCAATGGCGGGTGAAGCGGGTCGTGGTTTTGCTGTAGTTGCCGATGAAGTGCAGCGACTTGCGGAGCGCTCGACTAACGCGACTAAGCAAATCGAGGTTTTGGTTCGCACTATTCAGTCTGATACCAACGAAGCTGTTGTTTCGATGGAGCGCAGTACCACTGATGTAGTGGGTGGAGCGTTACTGGCAGAAAATGCGGGCGCAGCGCTCGAGGAAATTGAACAGGTTTCGAATCAGATTGCGATGCTGGTGCAGAATATTTCAAACTCGGCGCGTGAGCAGGCTGTCGCGGCGCAGGGTGTAAAAACCAACATGGATGAACTGACTGAAATTGGTGCATCTACCGGCGAAAATGCTGCGTCTACTACTGGCTCAATTAAGAAGCTGTCTGAGCTTGCATCTCAATTGCGCAAGTCGGTTGCTGGCTTTAGCTTGCCTGAGTCATTCTCAGAAACGTCGGTTTTGGAACGCGCTAATTTTGAAGAGATGAAAGACGAAACACTTGCCTCTGAGGCTGAAGATGCATCCGCCTCAGAAACGAAGGACTCGTCTGATGGTTCCGCGAGTGATGTCGATGACTTCGCAGACAAGCAGTCTGCCTGAGTCGAACCCGGGATAAACGAAAAGAATTTATGAGTGCTGTAGTTTCAGAATCGCTATCACTGATTAATCAGGAGTTGCTCGCGACCTTGCAAGAGGCACGGCAGATTCTTGAGACCTATATTGATAGCGATGGTGAGGCAGTTGATCTCACGACTTGTGCCGATGCTTTGCATAGTGCCAAGGGTGCGTTGCAGATGGCTGAAGCGCATGGTGCTTGTTTGCTCGCGGAAGAAATGGAAGAGACGTGCCGGTTGCTTGCATCCAGCGACAAGTCGGCACCTACCGACCATGGCATAGAGGCACTCACCCGGGCTATCGTGCAGCTGCCTGCGTATATCGAGACCATAATGGTTGGCGGTCGCGATATCCCATTAGTGTTATTGCCGCTGTTAAATGATTTGCGTGCTGCACGCAACAGACCGTTATTGTCTGAAAGCACTTTGTTGCTGCTTGATACTGGCGTTACCCGCGAGGAAGTTGCTGCTCTTATAAAGCCGCAACCCAATGGCGAAGACATTGCCGCGATTGCAAAATCGCTGCGCACGCGTTTTCAACTGGGCTTGCTGGGGTGGATCAAAGGCGGTTCGGGTGACAAAGATCTTATTAGTATGCAGCATGTTGCAGTCCGCCTAGAAGAGGCGGCTAGCATTTCTGATGTCCATCAGTTGTGGTGGATCATTGGTGGTGTCATCGAAGCCTTGCAAGATGGTGGCTTAGACACCGGTGTCGCAATTAAGCGATTGATGGGGCAGGCCGATCGCGAGATCAAGCGCTTATCCACAGAAGGTGAGCGTGCGTATGCTAGCGAGCCACCGACCGAACTAACGAACAATCTGCTGTACTACATTGCCCGCGCAACGACGAGTGGCGAGCGGGTTGTCAAGATACGTGAAACCTTTAATCTCACCGATCTGATTCCCGGTGATGAGCAGGTAGAACAGTTGCGCCAGATGCTGGCGGCACCAAGCGCGAATCTAATGCGCACGGTTGCCGATGCAATTCGTGCCGATCTGACAAATGCAAAAGATGCGCTCGATATATTTGCACGAACGGGCATGGACAACGTGTCTGATCTTGAGCCGCAGGTTGATATGTTGCGGAAGATTAGCGACACCCTTGGCGTGTTGGGGCTTGCAGGGTTGCGCGAGTCAGTAGCGGCACATAGCGATGAGCTGCGGGATATCGTGCAAGCAGGCAGCATTCCCGATGACGCCCGTTTGGTTGATCTGGCGGCTTCATTACTGAGTGTTGAAGATGCTCTTGATGCTGAATTAATAGCGCTTGTAGAGCCGCCTATTCATGCTGAAGAGGCCGAATTTGAGGTAGAGCTTGATTCAGACTACGGAAACGTTGTTCAAGCAGTTATGCGTGAATGCGTGGTCAATATCGCCCGAATTAAAGATGCCATAAGTGGCGTTATGGGTCAGACAGAAGACCGCGCTGACCTGCATGAGCTTGAAGCTCTGCTCAGTGGAATTAACGCCGGTCTTGCAATGTTGGGTAAAGAGCGCGCGCTGAATGCATTTGATAGAGCGGGGGATCACATACTGGGTTTTGTGCGGGAAGGTAGCTCACATTTGCCTCTCGAAAACCTGAATCGTCTTGCCGACGCCATTGTTAGTCTTGAGTACTACATGGAGACTATCCAGAACGGTCGCAAGGATCCGTTGTACATGCTCGATAATGCCGAGCGTTGTCTTGAAGCGATGGATGAGGCGGCTGTAACTGCAGCAGAGCCGCCGATTGAAACGGAATACGATGAGACCATGCGGATTGATACCGCCGGGTTTATTCCAGGCGATAGTGACAAGACCGAGGTGCTGCAGGTACCGCCACAGGCTGACAACACATCTATTATTGAAGCACAGGCAGATCGCACTGAGGTGCTCGAGTCACCGGGCGACTTTGCTGCTGCCGGTTATGATAATGCCACGGTAAAAATTCCATCTATGTCATCCGATATGGCGGGACAGGCAACGAGCGAAATGCCTTTATTGACGGAGGCTGCTGCGTCGGAGGCTGCCGCCGAAACGATGGCGTTAGAAGTTTTGCGCACCGGCGATGGAGCTGCTGATCCTGAGTTACTCGAAATCTTCCTGGAAGAAGCTAAAGAGTGTGTCGAAACCATACAACGGGAGTTTCCCCTGTGGCATGCCGATAATTCTGCGGAAGAACCTTTGGCAACGGTGCGACGTTCGTACCACACCCTGAAGGGCAGTGGCAGAATGGTAGGCGCTGAACTGATTGGCGCCTATGCCTGGTCGATCGAGAACCTGCTTAACCGAATTATTAATAATACCCTTGAAGCAACGCCTGAAGTTATGGAGTTGCTGCGTCAGGCAGTTGCCACTACACCGGAGTTGGTTGAGCAGCTTGAAGTAGGGTTATTGCCATCGAATAATATTGGCATCCTGATTGCGAATGCTCATGGCTATGCAGATCACGGTCTTTCGTACTTGCCCGTGCCGTTGGCGGAGAATCTTCCTGAGGCTGAGGCATCAGGCGATATGCTTTCTCCCGAGGATTTATTACCAGCATTTGATGAAACCGAAGCTGCTGAGCAGGCAGGCTCTTCGATAGATCCTGTACTGCTGGATATTCTTCGCAAGGAAAGCGCAACGCATATTGAAACCCTCCGTTCCTATGTTGCCGACTGTCGCAGTAGCGCGCCTCCATTTGAGCTCAACAAGGGCATTTACCGTGCGGCTCATACGCTGCAGGGAAGCCTGACGATGGCGGAAGCCACTCCGGCAATTAGTCTTGCGGAAGGACTGAATCAGTTCGTTCATCATGCTGATGAACACAAGGCCTTATTAGCATCTGATGCAATCGACGTGATTGCAGATAGTGCGGATGCTCTGGAACAGATCATCGGTGGAATCGATACCAGTGATGCACAACCTGTCGATACCGATGCGCTGGTGGAGCGTATCCGTCTTATCAAGGGTGCTTTGCCAACCGGCACTGTTCAGTATCAGTTGCCGGCTGATGAGTCTGATGATGTCGATGAAGAAGTTGTCGATGAGGTTGAAGTACCGGTTGCGGCCTTTGATCCTGAAATCGCAGCAATTTTTGCGGAAGAGGCTGCAGAAATTCTAGATGCTGCTGAAGGTAGTCTGATCAGCCTGAGTAATGATGCAAATGACACGGCCCCCTTGGCTGAGTTGCAGCGTGATTTGCATACGCTCAAAGGTGGCGCTCGTATGGCAGGCGTTGCACCAATGGGCGACTTCAGTCATGAAATCGAAGAATTTATTAGTATGTGCGCCGATGGTCGTCGTTCTATGACTGCAGATGCGGTGCGTTTTTTGCAGCGTAGTTTCGATGAGTTGCATCGTATGCGTGGTGAAGTGGAGTTGGGTCGGGTTGTTGAGCCCGGCGCTGAATTTGCCGGCCAATTGCAGGCGCTGATTGATGGCAGCGCTTCCGTAACAACCGAAGCGGTTGGCTATGGCGAAGACCTTACAGTCGACATGCCCATTCCGAAGGACGCGTTTATTCCTCCGGCACCCGCTCCTAAGCTTGAACCTGACCTAGCAGAAGAAACGATAGTTCAGGATGATCCTGATGTATCGCAGCTGATCGATGATGAAGCAATGGCAGAAAAGCCATCGTTGCCTATCAACGATAAGCTGGGCGAGCTTGCTCGCGACCTCGGCGCACCTGCAGTGCCGGACGACACAGATATCGTGAGCGCTCTGGGAATTTCGGCTCCACCGTTACTCACTGACCTACTGCCTGAGGCAGAAGCCGTTAAGCAGGATGAGGTAGAGGAAGTTGCAGCAACAGAGTCACAACCTGTTGTACCTGAGCCTCCGGTAACACCTGAGGCGCCAGTAGTAACTGAGCCAGCAGCAGGTCAGGCTGCAGCGCGCGATTCTATTCGCGTGGATTCTGTAGCTCTTGAAGAAATGCTGAACAGTGCTGGCGAGATCAGTATCTTCCATTCGCGTCTTAACCAGCAGTTAGGTTCTATTCAGTTCAACCTCGAAGAACTTGGCGGAACGGTGACCCGATTGCGTGAACAGTTGCGCGCGATGGATATCGAGACAGAAGCGCAGATTCTTAATCGGTATAAGACTGAGTCTGCGGACAACGAAGAGTTCGATCCATTGGAAATGGATCGGTTCTCTGCAATACAACAGTTGTCACGAGCACTTGCAGAGTCTTCGAATGACGTAAGTAGTATTAAAGACTTGCTGCAGAACCTGTCGCGTGAAACTGAATCACTTCTGGTTCAGGAGGCACGAACAGTTGCGGAGCTGCAGGACAATCTTATGCGCACCCGTATGGTGCCTTTCCAACAGCACGTGCCGCGGTTATCGCGATTGGTTAGACAAACTGCTCTGGAAGAACATAAGAATGTTGATTTCGTTGTAGAGGGTGGTTCTGGCGAGCTTGATCGTCAGGTGCTCGAGAAAATGTTGCCACCGTTTGAGCATATGTTGCGAAATGCGGTTGTTCACGGAATCGAAACGCCTGATGAGCGTCGTCGCCTTAATAAGGATGAGACGGGGCATATTAAAATCCGGGTCCGTCGCGATGGTTCCGAAGTTTTGATTGAGGTTTCGGACGATGGTGCCGGCCTTAATGTCGATGAAATTCGTACACAGGCGAGTCAGCAGGCTGACCTTAGCGAAACCCAGGTGATCAGTGATGAGGCGGCAATGCGCCTGATTCTAAAAGCGGGTGTTACGACGGCTAAACAGCTTACTCAGAGTGCTGGTCGTGGCGTGGGTATGGACGTCGTAGTTAACGAAGTTGCTAAGCTTGGCGGTAGTCTCGGTATTAATTCTCAGCCGGGGCAGGGCTGTACCTTTACGATTCGCCTTCCATATACGCTAGCTGTGGCACAGGCACTAATTGTGCGATTGGCTGACGAAACTTATGCGCTGCCTATGCCTTCTATTGAAGGTGTGATCCGTGTTTCGCGTGAAGAGTTCGACGAGTATCTCGAAAAACCAATACCGATAATTGAATACGGTGGCGTAGTTTATACCTTCCGTCATCTGGGCCAATACCTCGGCCTGACGGATATTGGTATGCCGCAAGACACCGAGTCGATCTCATTGATTCTCGTTAAAACCAACGAAGAAGCTGTGGCATTGATCACCGATAAAACGGTCGACAGTCGTGAGATTGTGGTTAAGCCGGTTGGTCAGCAGCTTGCGACAGTGCGTGGTGTATCGGGAGCGACGATTCTCGGTGATGGGCGCATCGTAATTATTCTTGACGTTGCGGTGCTCGTGCGTTCGATGCCGATGACCGCAGAGTCGGCACAATTGATTTCGGATGGTGCGGCGCATCGTATACCACTCGCTATGGTGGTGGATGACTCGATCACTATGCGCCGAGTGAGCCAGCGGCTGCTTGAGCGCAGCGGCTTGCGGGTAGTGACAGCCAATGATGGTGTTGACGCGCTGGAGAAGTTAGAAGACGAAATCCCTGATATCGTATTGCTCGATATCGAGATGCCGCGCATGGATGGCTATGAGTTTGCCAAAAACCTCCGCAACAACCCTGAGACGGCCAAAATTCCGGTCATCATGATTACCTCAAGAAGCGGTGAAAAGCATCGGGCGAGAGCGATTGAGCTTGGCGTGAACGATTATCTTGGTAAGCCCTATCAGGAGCAGGAGATGCTTGACTCGGTGCGTGTCTTGTTGGCAGATAAGGCGCCTCCGGGGCTGTGATCAAAGGATAGAACATGCAGTCGAATGATGAAATCTACAGCTTGTTAGTTCCCCTGCACGAGGAACGTCTAATCCTGCCGCGCGCAAGTGTGGCAGAGGTCATCCGTTATGCTGAGCCTGATGTGGTTGAGGGTGGTCCTGACTGGCTGCTGGGCAATGTGATATGGCATGGCAAAAGCATACCGTTGATCTCATTTGAAAGACT
>CBDTTT010000031.1:0-10712 GCA_965363345.1 uncultured Chromatiales bacterium | reverse complement strand
GGGCTACTTGCCGTGACCGGCATCACAGATTGGCTAAATACTCGAAATTATTTGGGCAGTCGCAGCTGAGAGGCCTGTAAAGACTCAATTTCCGAAGAGCAATTAGGCTAAATTGGTGGCTTGTGACTGTGCTGGAGTGGCTCTGCCTGATCTCGCGTAAATCTGCACAAGCTAACAATTGCATCATTCGATAATTAATAGGAGTGTCCGCGTCACAAAACCTCCGAACCTAGGCGTGGAATCTTGGTAAGGTGCGCACTGGACATATGTTTCGCTGTTACGGAGAGTTGGTTTGAGAATTATGCGAGTGTTTTTTTCATTATTTGTCGTGTCGGCTCTGAGTTTAAGTGCCTGCACAACGATTAACTTGCCCTCTGTTACCGATCGTCCGACAAATCTGTCGCTGTCGGGAAAGATCGTCTGGCACGATTTGATCAGTGACACACCCGAAGCTTCAGAGCGTTTTTACAGTGAGTTATTTGGCTGGGAGTTCGAGCCGGTAGGTAAAAAGTTTGGTCTTGGCGATGACATTAATTATTCCATCATTCGGCACAAAGGTCGTTTGATCGGTGGAATGGTTAATGAGAATAAGCTGCAGCGTAGTGAGGAGATCTCTCAGTGGATCCCGTTGATGTCGGTTAGCGACATTCACGCTGCTATTGTGAGGCTTGAGGCAGATGGCGGCGTTGTATTTACGCCTGCAACTGAATTGGCTGACCGCGGCTGGCTTGCGGTAGTGAGTGATCCGCAGGGCGCTATTTTTGCCTTGGTTCAAACCAATAGTGGTGACCCGGTTGATCGTAAGCCTAAGATTGGTGATTTTCTCTGGTCTGAGGTTTGGACTAACAACGTCGATTCGGCTACCGATTTTTACGGAAACCTTGCAGGCTACAACAAAGAAACCACCATCCTCGACGATGATTTCACCTATAGAATGCTGGGCAGTGAGAATCGTCCGCGTATAGGCCTGGTTAAAAACCCATTGCCGGAATTGGATCCGGTCTGGGTAAGTTACATTCGGGTTGAAGATCCCGCCCCGATACTTGAACGGGTTGAGGAACTCGGCGGTACGATAATATTGGATACTCGTGAACGTGATGTGGGTGGCAAGGTTGCGTTGATCACAGGCCCGTCAGGTGCAGGAATTGCTTTGCAAACCTGGGACCCCGAAAACGCTATTATCATCGGAGGTAGCAAATAATGTTGGTTAGATTGACTAAGCTGGTTTTGATTGCAGTACTAGGCAGTATGCTTTCTGCCTGCGAAGATCCTCAGGTGTATGGTTCTGTCGGGGTTTCCAGTTGGGGCGGCAGTGGTGGTGGCTATCGTGGCGGTTCCCGTATGGGCGGCAGTGTCACTATCGGCGGCCGAATACATTAAGCATTTCTGACGGTAACTATTATGGCTGATCCGGTCACAATTCAAGTCGTTTCTGATTTCGTATGTCCCTGGTGCTTCGTTGGCAAGCGTCGCTTGGAAAAAGCGCTTGCTGAACGTCCCGAACTAGAAGCCACGGTTGAGTGGCTCCCATTTCAGTTAAGCCCCGATATGCCTCGTGAAGGCAAATTGCGTAAGTCGCATTATGAAGATATTTTTGGTGTTGAGCGTGCGGCCGTCATTATGGGTAGCATGCGGGATACCGGCAAAGATGATGGGATCGATTTTGGTTCATCAGACACTGCAATGTCTCCGAATACGCTGGCAGCACATTGTCTGCTGTATTGGGCTCAGAGTGATCCTGCAGTCGATGCCAATGATATCGCTGAGAAGCTCTTCGTGGCCCATCATGAGGCATGCGAAGACATTGGTAACATTGATGTTCTGGTCGATATTGCACAGCAGTCCGGAATGAGTGCTGAATCGGTTAGGCGGCAGCTTGAAGAACATCAGGATGAGGCGACCGTAAACGAAATGCAGCAGCAGGTTCGCGCGAGTCAGGTGACTGGGGTACCTTTCTTTGTGCTGGGTGGTCAATATGCGTTGTCGGGTGCGCAGCCGGTCGACATTCTGCTCAATGCGCTGGATGACCTCGGTAAAGATGCAACTGCTGGCGCTAGCTAGGTTGCTGGGGGAACATAGCTCTTATGATCCGTAATTCAAATACGAGCTGGGGTTCAGTATCACGAGCTTTTCATTGGTCCACCGTTTTGCTCATTCTGATTCAGATCCCATTGGGCTTCTATATGGTGGAAGCTTACGATGTTTATAAAATTGATTACGCCGATGACACCGAGTTTATGCGTGCTTCGCTGCTGCATAACACAATCGGTTTTATCGTTTTGTTTGTTGCGGTTGCCCGCCTGAGTTGGCGTAGCACGCAGACGAACCCAGAGTTACCAAACGCGTTGGTTGCTTACCAGCGTTGGCTGGCAAGGCTTACTCATCTGGTTTTTTATGGTTTGTTGCTCGTTTACCCTTTGTCAGGGTGGGCTACCTTATCGGCGTACGAATTTGAGTTTCCAATTTTCTTTTTCGGCTGGGATTCGGTTCCTGGAATTGTGCCTTCAGTTAAAGAGGGGTCAGCATTTGATTCCGACTTTTTTGCTGAGATTCACAAGGCTTGCTGGAAGTTCGGGGCTGTATTGCTAAGTCTGCATGTTGTGGCTGCTATCTGGCACCAGTATGTGCGGCACGATGGTTTATTGAATCGGATGATTAAGGGCTAAGTGCATGCTGAATATCTACGTAATTATCGGCTCCCCGCGCAATGAAGCAAGCTATACCTATAAAGGTCTGCGTATTCTTGAGCAAAAAATGAATGCGATTGAGCCCACTAAATTTGAATACTTGTTTCTGCAAAAACTGGCTCTACCATTTTGCGACGGATGTTTGTTTTGCGTGAGTAAGGGTGAAGAATATTGTCCCGACTTTTCGAAGATAGACCCTGTTGTAAAAAAGGTAGAGGCTGCTGACGGGATCATTCTCGCAGCACCGGTGCATACTTTTAATGTAGCGGGGCTTATGAAGAATTTTGTTGAGTACTTCATGTATAAGCGCAACCGGCCGAGTTTCTTTGGAAAAAAGGCGATGGTGTTTGCGACTGCCGCGGGTGGCGGACACAAAGTGGTGCTCGACTTTCTTGAAGGAACCGCTGAAGGCTGGGGCTGCGACGTGGTGTCACGCATCGGTATATCCAGTTCACAAATGGGGCTTAAGCAGGGTGAGGCGGCAAAGCCTTTGTATATGCAAAGGCTCGATGAAGCGACACAGGATGCTGCAACCAAGTTCATTCACGCCATTGCAACGCAGGAGCTACAATCGGCTGATTTTAAGCAGATAATGAACTTCCGCGCCATGCAGAACATGACCCGCCGACAGGAAGGTACGGCAAACTACAAATACTGGCAGCAACGTGGCTGGTTAGATGCCGACTTCTATACGGATGCGCCGGTTAATATCTTCGCGTATTGGATGGCCCGCTATATCGGCACGCGCATTCGCAAAGCGATGAAGAAAGGCAACGTTCATCCGGTTCGTTAATCTTAATGCCTTTATCTGTAGCTTAGGCATAGGCTTAATATTTATATGAAGTGGGCTTCTTCTCGACGGAATCTGGCACACTTCTATTCTGATTATATTCTAGGCTACCAGCCCTAATTTGAAATGGAATCGTGACGTATCGCTTTAAGCGGTCTGCCTGTTAAAACCCCAGCGATATGCATGCTTCATATCGATTCGCACGACATTCTTTTTTGGCACTAATTCGAGCCGCTTGTTTGCGCTGCCGACACGTTTTACATAGTAGCGACCAGCGAGACACTCGATTCTGATGCGGGGTTTGTTGCTGCGAAGCTCCCGGTCGATGATGCCTTCTTTGAGCGCCTCAGCAATATCGATTTCAAATCGACCGTATAGGTAGCTGCGGTTTTCATATCTGATAGACAAACTGAATCGAGCTATGTCCTCAGGATCAATGCTATTGATTACAAGATTATTGACTGAATCAATAATCCAGTTGTGATCGTTGGCTTCAATTGATTCATTAATGCGTGTTATTGCAGTTATTGTATCCATGCGGGTTACTCCCATTCTTTGAGTAACCAAACGATACTGATTTATGGGTCCGTATTCAGGTCTTCAGGCATCAGGGTTTTGTCCGCTCACCCGATGTGTTCCATAAAGAACTGATTCAGCATGCGACCTTCAGGATCCAGTCGCTCCCTGGCATTTCTAAAGGCTCTTAGGCGCATTCCGAAGACCTGTGATGCACGCATAGCGGTGAAGCAACGTGTTTGATTGAATAGGGGTATGCCTTCATGTTGTTGGGAGAAGTCTGCAAAGTCCATAACAAACTGGTCCCAGCCACGTGCCATTGTAGAGCTCAGCTTCAGCACAAATATTGGGCCGTTGAAGCTTGGAGAAAGCATCGCCTCTTTATTTTCATTGATACGGTAGGCATCTGCTGGAAGGTCACAACGAAAGCCGTTTTCGCTGTAGTGTTCGGTTGAGAACCGTCTAAAGTCAGCCAGTACATCTGCAAATTTGTCGGCCGGGTATGCCCATGAGCAACTTACGCGTTCACCATTAGGGTCACGCATAGTGGCGAATTTACCTGACATTTCCATGGCATTGCTGCTGTAGTCCGCAAAATTTCCGACAAACAATTTTTGTGTGGCTTCGGTAACGCTATCGATTAGTGGGTCGCGAATTTTAGGTACTGAAAATGCTTTGCTTACCGAATTAACAACTTTAGGCATCGCGCTAGTGCGCGCCCATTTCTTAATTTTCCACGGTAAGTTCTTAATTGGCTTTTGGTCCTCGCAAGGACGTCGTAGCTCAACCCAAGCGCGATTTCGAAACGGCATGATGCGCATCTTTATGCCCACGCGTATATCCGCGATCTGGGGCATTACTGTCGCTAGTTCATCCAGCACTAATTTTGTTGTGCTTATTTTGTAGGCTCTGATAGGTTGCGTTTTAAGCGTGATGTGACAGATGACACCAGTCAGACCGTAGCTCATTCTGAAGAGGCTCATGTAGCGTTTATGGTCTGCCGTTATGGTGACCTTTTGACCACTTGGCGAGACAACGATCATGCTGACAATAGAGCATCCCAGATGATCTACCTCGCCCACGTAGCCGCTGGAAAGCATCGGGCTGCTTATTGCGCCACCCAGGGTTCTGTCGGGTATTTCATCTCCGCTCAGCAGTTCTCGCCCGTCTTCCGCTAGAATCTCCGCTATCTCGTGAAGGCGTATTCCAGCCTGAACGGTGATGCTATCTTTACCGATACTCAGCACCCTATTCATTTTTGTCATGTCTAGTATCGTGCCGGCCTGAGCCCGGTTCGCCCGACTTGCGGCACTGTTGGAACCAATAGGTCTTATGGGTGCCGGGAAGTGTTTGGGGTTGGTTATAACCCTGATGACTTCATCGATAGATCTAGGATGGGCAACAAGATTCTCGTTGCCATAGGTCTGCTTTTTGCCGCCATTTTTTTTGCGCGCTAAAGATACGCTAGATTCGTTATGCATTTTTGGCCTCCGCCTGACCAGATCACCGGGTAAAGAATCTGTGTATGACGGATTGCCTCTCCGCGCGGTTGCACGGGGGTAGTACTGGCAACCCCGCTGTCATAGAACATGGTTCCGTAGACCGGTGGCTTTGTGTCCCCGCCTTTCGACAGGTTTACCTAATTTCAGCTTTATCCGAATATGGACTAAGAGTTTCTTGCTGGCAAGGAACTAGGGTAGCTGCGTTGTTTTGATGGAGAGTTTCTGCTCGCGACTATTGTTAAGTTGCTTGCTTAGCAGAGCGGGGTCGCTGAGGGCTGAGTAGCGCACACAAAAATTATGTAAAACGAATCTGTAAGCTGTTATCTGTGTCTATTGTTCAGTGATGGGAGATGTATTGCGCAATAGTTGCGTGTATTGATTTCACGCTCAGGCGCTCAGGCAAAAAAAGGGCTGTTTGACAGCCCTCTTCATCGCTACTTGTTATCGTTACTTTTTATTGGGGAGCTTCCGCTGTTCCTGCATCACCATTCATTTGGGGACCTTTGCCTTGCCCTTTCCGGTGGCCTTCGCCTTTTTGATGTTTCTTTTGGCGCTGTTTCGCCATTCGTTGATCTACAAGCTGCTTCTGATCTTCCGGCAGCGTTTCATAAAAGTCCTGCATTTGTTGTTTGCGAGCCGTGCGTTGTTCCGGGCTCATGGCTTCCCATTCTGCTTTTCTTTGTTGGCGGGCGCTACGGCCTGCTTCGCGCATAGCAGCTTTGTCTTCGTCAGACATGGCCGCACGTTGTGCCTGATGCGACTCTCGAAGAGCCGCCTGTTCTTCTTCGCTCATGGCTGCGAGAACTTCGAGGCGCTTCGCACGTTCTTCCTGCGTGAGCTCCCAGCCCGGCTTGTTCCAGTCTATAGCGTCGTCTGCAGTTGCCGTGTTCAGGGCGAAGAGTGCTGTAAGCAGCAGCGTTGTAACTATGATCCGTGACATGTGTATCTCCTTTGATATGCCTAATTCAGAAGTACAAACGGCGGCGTCAACAAAGCGTTGACGCCGCCGTGCAAGGATCAATATTAGGGGCTAGACGATCTCCCAGTTATTTAAGAGGTCGCCGAGCTGTGCTTCGACTTCCGCCATGGAGTTGGGCGCACCCTTTTTAAGCAAGGCTCTATTGGTCTCGGGGAACTTTTCTCTGCCGCCTTCCGCAGCAAACTGTCTGGTGGCATCAATCACAATCTTGCTGGTACGACCCGACTTAGCCTGGCTAGGGTCTGTCATCAGCCCCCAGGTGTCTTCGATAATGGAAGAAGCTGGATAGGGTTGCCATCGTGAACCAACGGCAAATAATACCTGCGCTTTATCAAGTATGTTGATATCGCTGTCGACCACAATAACAACCTTCGCGATCGGGTTACGCTTTGCAACCGCCATGCCGGCATTCATGCCCTGACCTGCTTCAGTCTTGTCTACACTGATAACCACGACACCCATCATGTCCTGAAAATTGGTGTATTCGACAAAGCCCGGGATGCTCTTGGCAAGCGAAATACTGTATAGCGCATCACTTGGTGCGGTAACCATGCCACGTTGCATGCCTGTGAAAGCATTCATGATCCAGGGGTCTTTGCGGTGAGTGATCGAGATAATGTCGATGACATAGTTTTCTTCTTTATATGGACCCATATAACCAAACATCTCACCGAAGGGGCCTTCTGGTGCAGATTGATCCAGCCGCACGATTCCTTCAATCACCATTTCCGCATGGGCAGGAATCATCAGGTCGTTAGTTTCGGATTTGACTATTTCAATGGCTTTGCCACGCATGCCGCCCGCAACCGCGAGCTCGTTGATGGGCTTGCTTTTGCGAGGAACAATACGCGTGCCGCTGATCAGCCAAACATAGGGGTCCTGTCCGATAACGATCGAAATGGGTGCGGTTGTTTCGCCGCGCTTGACCGCCTTTTTCATCATTTTGTTGGCAGTCTGATTCGGCTCGGGGTTAAAGCCGAGCCGCCGTGGCCCGTTGATCATGCAGCGATAAGTACCGAAGTTAACGCCCATCTTGGGGTCTGAGGTAAATACAGAACCGCTATTTACATAGCGTCCACCATCAGACGGGTTGGTCTTTATGAAAGCGAACTTAGTGATGTCGATATCATCACCGGTGATTTTGATTTCCTTGCAGGGCGCAGTTGCCGCATCAACGACTATGGGTTCGATCTCAGGAAACTTGCCGCCATTTTCGAGCAGCATGTTCTTCATATAGTCGCGGGCATTGCGATAGGTGGCGTAGTGATCTCCTTTAACAGGCTCAAGCCCCCAGATGATCGCATCGGTATTCCAATGCCCCTGATGATTGGCAAAAACCGGTCCCTTCACCCACTGGCCGTCAATCTTCACCCGATTGAATTTCATTGCCGGGGTGCCGTACATCGTGAACTTATCAGTTGCCTTAAAGAACATGCTGGTCATGTGATAGGCATCTTGATCAATCTCGTCGACCTCCAGCAGCAGTCCGTTGGCATCAAGAGCTGCCATGTAATCGCGAATACTATCAAACGGTGCTTTGGGTGCATTTGCGAGTTTGGTGGCTTTTCGATCTGCGGTGCTAGAGGTGCCTGGTGCACAGGCAGTCAAGCCGAGTGCTGCAAGTCCGGTAGCCGAGCCAAGTACGGTCCTACGTGATAGTTTGGTATTGACTCCATCCTTCTCTATCTTCGATTCTTGGTTGTCTCTTTTGTTCATCGTTTAGCTCCGGTTAACTGGTATTGGCTTACCTTACCCTTGATGGGGTCTTCTGGGTAAAGCTCAAGGCATCGGGTGTGTGCGCTGTCCACATCGTGAATCAATTCCTGTTCCGCAGAGTTATGCTGTGTTCTATTGGCTTGCGGCACAGATTGTTCGCAGTTAGGCTTGGGGCAACTTGAGGAGGTTTAGATGAAAATTTTACGTTTGCTGGCGATCGGCTTGGTGTTGGCAATTTTGAGCGGCTGCATAGGTTTCAGCTACTATCAGGTGACTGATACGGTTAACGGTACCGATTACTACACCAAAGGTGTAAAGGACTTTAAGAGCGGGGCCGTCAGTTTCACTGACGCAAAATCAGGTTCGAGAGTGACCCTGCAAAACCACAAGGTAACAAAGATTGATCGTGGCGAGTTTAAAGAGAACGTTAACTAGAAGCTTAGACTTCCGTCTGCCTGATACCGCGTTATCCGAAGCAGACTAGTGAGCATTCGGAAAGGGCCTGTGCGCTGTACAGGCCTTTTTTTATTGCCGTATTGAACATGATCAAATAGTGGCAGCCAATGAAAAATTTGTTGCGCAGACTGCGCAACCCTTGGCTTTCAGCTAAACTACGCCCCATCAACAAACCTTAAGTTTTGGATACTTCCTGAAACCGGATTACCGCTATGCCAATTTATGATTATCAGTGTCAATCTTGTGGCCACACCTTTGATGTGCTGCAGCGTATGAGTGAAGACCTGCTTAAGGATTGTCCGGAATGTGGCAAGGCCGAACTCAAGAAGCTGGTGTCGACGCCCAAGATTCATTTTAAGGGCAAGGGCTGGAACGCCACTAAGTGGAAAGAACAGCCCCCGCAGGCACGCAGTGTGAAACATCGGTTTGATTCTGCGACTCCTCACGAAGAGCATGATCACGGCCACTCTCATGGGCATTCACACGATCATGGCAGCCATAGTCATGGTGAGCACTCTCATGGTGATGATAAGAAGGCTGATAGCAAAGGGCATTCGCACGATAACAAGCCGGGCCAGAAACACGATCATTAGTTGTAAAGGCATTTGCATAGCCAGTCTGTGTGCCGCTTAAGCTGAGCCCGGGCGGTTACATACGGTTACACACTGGTACATCCATATTGGCCTGCCACCCGAATTCTTTGACAACACAACAGCAGTCAAAGGAGTTGGTTATGGCACAGCAATTAAAAATACCCATGGTGCTTTTATCTGTTGCCGCATTCTTCTCAGGAGGACATGTTATGGCTACAGAATCACCTGAATATACCGTTTTGTATAACGATGCCGGTATCGAGTACCGACAATATCAACCTTATCTGGTTGCGGAGACCGTCGTTGCTGATGTTGATGGTTATAAGGCATCTGGAAATGAAGGTTTTCGTCGCTTGTTTCGCTATATCACCGGCGCCAATGCGGCGGCAGAAAGTATTGCGATGACCTCCCCGGTGGCCCGGGCACAGTCTGGCGAGAAAATAGCGATGACATCGCCGGTTGCCAGAGACCTGACTGATTTGGGCGAAAGCGTTTCATTTATGTTGCCTTCACAGTACACATTAGAAACCGCCCCAATACCCACCGATGCGCGAGTCAGTATTAAGCGAGTTGCACCGAAGCTGGTCGCAGTGATTCGCTACAGCGGTCGTTGGACCGACAAGAACTATGATGAGCAGAGCAAGACACTATTGGCCGGAGTGCGGGATGCTGATGTGACAGCTATCGGTAACGTGCAGAGCGCACTGTATGACGCTCCCTATGTGCCACCCTTTATGCGTCGTAATGAGGTGATGATTGAGGTCGCCGGTTTACCTGCCAGCGCAGAACAGGTGTCCATAGCGGGGGCCGGTCTTTCGGCGGTGTATCGATGAACCCAGTGAATATTAGGGTGAGCGATAAGATGCAACAGGATTATGAGTACCAACTGACGCATCGCTCTGGTCAGGATTTTGCTCCGGAGTTTCTTCCTCAGCTCAGCCCGGCACAAATGTTAAAGATGGGAGTGTTCGGCGGCAAATATATGACTGATTGTCGCGATGAGTTTCCGAAGAGTTGGTATCAACGCGCCAAACTTAGCCCGGAAGGGCGCCGCGCCGATCTTAACTTCTTTGGCATAAATGCATCGAAGTCGCTGAGCTACTGGGAAGAAAAGAACTGGATTCATAGGGATGACCCGCGTGGCTGGTTCCAGTGGTACTGCCGTTATTATCGTGGACGCCGGCATCCTGATGATGCAAGACAGATTAAGCGCTGGCGAAACATGACCCGACATATTGCCCAGCTAAAACGTAATTGCGAGCCATACAACTATGCGTGCCGGCCACGACAGCGTCAGGCTCTGCTGCACTGGGCATACGATAGCCGTGCCTATTAGAAAACTGTTCAGCCCGTATACACCCACTTTCTATGCGATATAGCGGCTTACTGCGGTATGATTCGAGCCTGCAGCCGCCCAATAGCAAATAATAGAATAAGACACCGGCTGCACTACAGGAGAACGTTTTGAGCCGT
>CBDTTT010000030.1:0-10746 GCA_965363345.1 uncultured Chromatiales bacterium | reverse complement strand
GCTGGTTATGGTTTCTTTGTGAAGCTGGGTGATCTCCAAAGCCGTGCAAAGGCCGGTAAGGCTGCCTTACGGGTAGTCGGTAATGGTAAGCCGGTTATTCCGGTACCGTTTGTCGATAAATCATTTCCCGGCGAGGCTATGGTCGCTGCGGTGAGTTCTACCGGACGATTGTTGTTGTTCTGGGCAGAGGAACTGCCGGAATTGTCTAAGGGCAAAGGCAACAAAATCTTTAATGTTCCTTCGAAGAAGTTTGCTTCAGGTGAAGAGTCGATGGTTGCCGTCGCAGTGTTGAATGAAGACGATAAGTTGGTTGTACATTCAGGAAAACGCAAAATGACGATTAAGGGTGGTGATTTGGATCACTACTTTGGCGATCGAGCACAGCGCGGCGCTATGCTGCCACAGGGCTATCGGAAGGTCGACGGCCTGCAGGTTGAGCGAAAGGCATCGAAAGACGCTGGCAGCGAATAACGGTGTGAGGCTTGGTTAGCCCTTGTTGCCGGCATTTGCGCTGCCGATAGACTTCTGTACCTCATCGGGTTCGAGTACCTGACTGGCGGTGAGTTCTTCCTGATAGTCCTGTTCCAGCAGATGCAGTGCTTCGACCAATGTGGCTGACAGTTCGTCGTCTTCTTGTTCTTGAGCAGTCTTCGCTAAGCGCTGCACATTCTCAGTCGCATCCTTTGCAGCTTTTATTCGCGACTCTGAAGATTCATCGGGGTCTTCCGGGTCAGCGAACAGCGCTTCGTTGAATAGGTCCTTCACGGTGTCATTCGCAATGGAATTGTTGCCGCCCGACTCAGCCGTGGCATCGAAGATATCCTGGTCGGTATCTAGAAAGCTTGTGTTTACCGAGTGTACCTGCAGGTCATCTGCAGTATCTTCCATATCGGTCAGCAACGAATCATTCTTTGTGCCACTTGGCGACGTGTCGTCTTGTTTCTGAGAAGCCTTTTCCAGCTGGATTTTTGCCATCGCTTTTGCGGCGTGTTCATCACCAGCGAGGGTCTTTTGGAACACGTCTTCATCTTCATCTACAACAAAGCCGTTGTCCTGTGATTGGTCCGATACCGGCGCGACAAAATCATCGTCATTTGCATAGCGTGGCAACGTATCCGGGTCGACGGTGGGGGGGCGCAGGCGACGCTTGGCTTCAATCATGCGCTTGCCCATGATGAGCAGGCTAATGAAGATGCCGATTACACCACCAAAAATTACGGCGAGTAGCAAACCGCCTGAACTGCTTTTTTCGACCGGTGCAGTAGTCACGATGCTCACATTCTCTACATCGGTAGTCTGTGCGTCGGCGGCTGCAGCTGCTTCGGCTGCTTCCTGAGCTTTCAGGTAAGCAGCTTTCAGGTTAGTCATCTCTTTATCGCTGGTTGCAGTTGAAGCGCTGGCGATTGGTTTGGCCGGCTCCCGACTTGTTTTAGTTGGCGCAGGCTCGAGACTTGCTTTAGTTGACGCAGCCTCTGAGGCAGAGTTTTGTTTACTGATAATGCCACTGCTGCCACCGGTGCCTTTGGGGCCATCTGCAGGCCCTTGAGTGCCGGGTCCGCCAGAGTTTGGCGGAGGATTGCCGTTAGTGGTCTTGCTGACAGTAGCAAGCACAGCCGCTGTGGCGACTGCAGTTTCGCTATTCGTAGCCCTAGTGCCCGCTGGTATCGTGATCAATGAGCCTGCCTGGATTTTTTGCGGGTCATTGTTAACGAATGCATGTGGATTTGTCTGCAGCAGCGCCTGACCACGTCTTTTCAGGCTTCCCCACGCAGGCTCAATACGTGCGGCAATGCCTGATATTGAATCACCATTCTTGATTCGGTATTCGCTATTAACAGCAAGCTTGGTGGGCTGTGATTTTGGTACTGCTGCCTTTGTGACTGCTGCAACAGCAGCAACCTGTGTTTGTGGTATAGCCGTTGATTCTGGTGCGGATGCATCACTGATTGCCGTGCCGCTTTCCTTTACTTCTGGCATGAGTATGTAGCTACGAACCATGATTGATGAGCCGACACAGTCGATTTTCAGCTTCAGTTCGTACATTGGCTCGGTCAGTGAGTGGGGACTGGTGATACTGATCGTATAGATGCCTGGCTGACCTGCCGCCGGCACGGATACAGCCACATCCTTTGGAGTGGCCAACGAGTTTTCATCAGCCCTGTCGGATACCAGCGTAATGCAGCCGGGTGCCAGTAGTTCACCTTTGCGAATGCTAATTGGCACGCTGGCGCGCAATGGTTGACCGTAGCCGGAGTAAAGTTCGATCTCGCCAAGATTGATCGCTGAGGCAGGTGCGCTAATTAGCAGCATCGCTAGCGTTGCAGAACATAGTGCCGATGTTACTGGGGGGCTTTGCTGTTCAGTGATATGGCCTTTCTTATAGAAGATCACTTTGTTTATGCTCCGGGTGCTGTTTAGCGCTATGTCATTAAGGATTAATACTATTAGGCTTGAGCCTGATGCAGTGATCCATGTTGTTTGTATAGAAAACCATAGTAGCTGGTCATGGTAAATGCGATGGGTCTCGTTTCCTGTATTTTGTGAAATGAGTAGCAATAAAGTGTGACGCGGTTCACACAGACACAGCTAACCGGCCGATGCTTCCGGATCTTTTTCTAGAGCTGGCATGTTCACCTGTGTTAAGCCGGTGCTGGTATCTTCCAATACCACTTCACTGACCTCCACATAGTTGCCCTGCATGTAGGCCACACCAAGTTGCCAGAGTACGGCCATTGTATTTGCATCTTGAACCTGCTCTGCAATACAGAGAATATCTTTCTCGCGTGCCATGATATTCAGGTTCTTGATCTTTTCCTGACGTGTCTTGTCCTTGTGAAGCCCCTGCATGATACTGCCATCGAGCTTAATATAGTCCATTGGTACATGCGTCAGAAAACGAACTGAGTCATCCCGAGCGCCGAAATGATCGAGAGCAAACTTGAACCCGGCACCACGTAGTTTTTCCGCCAATGCCAATACCTGTCGTAGATGGACAACTGCTATCTCTTCATTCAACTGGAAACAAATACGATGTGCTTCTACTCCAGATGAACTCAGTCCCTCGAGGATCCAGTCGGCGGTTGATTCATCCACAACAGATTGCTGTGAGAGGCGGATAAATACAAGCTCGGGCTTTTTGGACGACACAAATGAGAGGGAGGCACCGATAACCCATCGATCGATATTTTTGGTAAGACCTGCACGCATTGCGGCCGGCATAAATTCTGCGGGTAACACCGTGTTGCCATCATTATCGATCATACGTACTAGCGTATCGTGAGCATTATCAATTTCTTCATTGAGTCCCGCGACAGGCTCATGTAGCAGGCAGAGTCGATTTTCCATCAAGGCACTGCGCACCTTGTTTACCCACATTTCGTCGTCTTCGCGAGCCTGTTGTTTGTTTACCGTGACCTCACTGATTTTCACCGAATCACCACCCGCATCTCTGGCAGAGCGACAGGCAGTCTCAACTTCGCCAAGCAACTTTTCTACCGGGATTTCTGTGCTGTCAATTTCCATAAGGCCAACAGAGCATGTGAGGGTGGTAGAGCGGTCTTCAAACTCGAAGACTTCTCCGGCGATAGCCTTGCGCAATTGATTAGCCCACGCTTCAACGTCGCTCATTGCACCACGCTCAACAATTGCGGTGAACATCGTGCCGCCAAAACGCCCATAGAGGTCGTCGGGTTGCATGTAGTCGCTCAACACTTGTGAAAATTGAATCAAAATTTGTTCGGTACCGAGCAGGCCGATATCATCATGAACTTTAGAAAAGTTGTCGGGGCGCAGGTACATGATCGCCCGCACGCCACCTTCAGGGGCTGTGTCAATCCGCTCGTTGCACTTGTTAAGGAAGTAATGGCGGTGATAGAAGCCCGTCACCGGATCCTTTTGCACTGCGCGCTCGAGCAATTCTTCCGGCGCATGATTCTCCACATTAGGCATCGCGACAATGGCGCGCACGGCGGGCTCATCGTCAAAGCTAATAACTTCCAGACGCAGTTCCAGTCCGATCGTAGCGTCTTTCTGCGTGCGGCCTTTCATTCGTAATTCGCTGTCATCCCATTTGTCTTTGATGCAAGCAACGAGCGCACCTTTTAGCAGCTGTTGGTCTGACTCGATAAATAGGTCCATAACGGGCATGCCTATCAGATCAGTTTCATCTTCATAGCCAAAGGTTTCCAGCCAGGCCGGGTTGGCCGCAACAACAATGCCTTCCTGAATATCAGCGATAGCTTCGGTAACACCTTGCTTCAGGCTGTGGAGTTCCTGTTTGTATTGTTTAGCCGAGACCATAACGTCTGCGAAACCATTCTCAATATTAAATGAGCGGTGTTCGCGCTCAAATACAAATACCAGTCTTTCGGTATTCTCAATGGATATGACATCCCGTGCGCCAATGCGCATTGCTGCAGTGATACTTTCTTCATCGACTTGATTGCGAACCGCAATGACAGGTGTTGTCGGGCAAACGTGCCGCGCCAGGTCGCAGGTAGTTTGAAGGTCGAGATCGGGTTCATCTGCGAAAACGAAGATAACGCTTGGGATGCGTTTTTCAGCGGTCTCTTTCAGCTGTTGCAACAATGAAATGCGATTGCAATGTGCCGGGTGTCCGGCATCACGAAGTGCTGCATTGATTGCCTGAGCGTTATCATCTTTGTGTGATAGCACAATCAGGGAGACGCTTGCTGAGTTGTTCAAGTTTGGCTTTCCTGCTGAGAAATACTGGTTTTGCCGCGGGTTGCTTCGCGGCGGACTACACAGGAATCTATAGGGAAGCTGAGTTTGCAAGTGTGAACTGTATCGGAAAATGTGAAATGGCTAGCGTTATGTAAGCTGCTGTCTTACAGGGTATGATTCATATTCAGCACTAAACACGGGCGGTGCCTGTTGAGCGGCTGATCATCGTTAAAACATAAGACGATGACGATTATGGAAAATGGCGTGCTTGATATTTTGCAGTTTTCATCGTTCGGTATTAATGTGCGCGTCTTCTAGTATCTTAATTGCGGCATAACGCAGGAATAACAATGGCTAATTACAGCACTAGCGAATTTAAGAACGGACTGAAGATCATTATTGATGGCGATCCATGCTCGATTATCGAGAACGAGATTGTTAAGCCCGGCAAAGGCCAGGCGTTTAACCGCGTGAAAATTCGCAATCTTAAAACGGGCCGTGTTGTTGATCGTACTTATAAGTCTGGCGAATCAGTTGAGGCTGCCGATGTCATGGAAACCGATATGGAGTATCTCTATAACGATGGTGAGATGTGGCATTTCATGGAGCCAACCAGCTATGAGCAATATGCTGCTACCGAAGCGGCTATTGGCGACTCTAAACAATGGCTTAAAGAACAGGATGTGTGCGTCGTAACGTTATGGAATAACAACCCATTATTGATTGCGCCACCCAAGTTTGTCGAACTGACAATTACTCAAAGTGATCCGGGCTTGCGTGGTGATACCGCATCCGGCGGTGTTAAACCTGCAACGCTGGAGACAGGCGCGGTTGTGCGTGTGCCTTTGTTCGTTGAGGAAGGGGAGCTGATTAAGGTCGATACGCGCAGTGGCGAGTACGTCTCACGCGTTAAATAGCTCTAATTTGTAGCGAAATTCCGACCGGCTTTACTCTTTGAGTGACGCCGGTTTTTTTATTTGCTGATGCTGCTACAAACTTAGTGTGGCGCGGATATTTGAGTATCCTTCGCAACTCATGATGAGTCGGTCGAGACCCACTGCAACGCCGGCACAGTCGGGGAGTCCTTGTTTCAGAGCGTCGATAAATTGCTGATCGATAGCGGGAGTTGTTTGCCCCCGGGCCTTACGTATCTCCAGATCCTTTTCAAAGCGCTGCGATTGCTCATCAGCATCCCCTAGTTCGTGAAAACCGTTTGCGAGCTCCTGGCCCCGGAAGTAGATTTCAAAGCGCTCTGCCAGTTGTGAATCGTCGGCATTAATGCGGGCGAGCAGAGCCTGCTCGGCCGGAAAGTGGGTCAGTACTGTTAGCGTGTCCGGCGCAGCCTGATAGAGCCGCGGTTCGATGTGATGGCTCATCAGGAGGTCAAGCCAGGCTTGTTTGTCATCACCCAGCGCAGAGCTGATATTCGGCGAGAGCTTCCCTGCCAGCATAGCAAGTGTGTTGCTCTTGATAGTGTGGGTGTTGGTACAGAACGGGTCGAAACCTGCATGCTGTATAAATGCTTCACGGTAGCTGAACTGTTCTACCGCAAGCACGGGGTGTTTGCTTTCGGAGGCAAGTTGGCTGATGAAGTTCACCGTATCGTCAATAATCTCCTGTAGCTGAAAACCTAGCCGATACCACTCGACCATTGTGAACTCAGGGTTATGTTTGGAGCCTCGTTCACCATCGCGAAACACTTTGCCAATCTCGAAAATATCTCCGCTACCTGCGACGAGCAGTTGTTTAAGCTGGTATTCGGGGGATGGCCTTAGAAACTGCAGGTCACTTGTCGCGACACATTCGACATGTGGGTCGGTTACGGCAGAAGTGCCTTTGATGGCCGTTTCTACTTCAAGTACATCACATGCATTAAAAAACGCACGTGCTTCATTCAGGTATCTGGCGCGGACGCCAAGTTTTTGACGAACGGAGGTGCTCATTTAGTTCCTGTGGCCCATGCGCTCGCCGACCCATGTGGTCATACCGGGTTTAAGATTGCTTTCCCAGTTGATCTGCTCGGCACCGGCGATGAAGATGACCGTAGAGCCCAGATTGAAGTGGCCCAGATAGTCACCTTTTTGATAATGGATATTCGGCTCGTCGCTCGTATGCACGATGTGACGCCCATTGTTGCGAACGTGAGGTGGAATTTCTCCACCCCATGCAGTCGTCATGCTGCCGACATTGAGCGCGCCCACCATGATAACGGCAAACGGGCCGCCATCACTTTTGAATATGTGTATAAGTCGTTCGTTTTCCGCATACAAGCCCTGAACTTCAGCTGTAGTGGCAGCATTTACTGATAGTAATTTGCCCGGCACATAAATTGACTCGATAAGCGTGCCGGCGATTGGCATATGGACTCGGTGGTAGTTGTAGGGCGCCAAATAAACTGTTGCAAACGTGCCGCTCGTAAACTGTTGTGCTGAAAGTTCCTGACCGGCGAACAGTTGTTCGATTGTGTAGTGAATGCCTTTCGCCTGAATCATCTGTGAGCCACGAATGCTACCGAATTCAGCCAGAGTTCCGTCGGCCGGCGAGCAGACGGCGTTGCTACTTTCATCGATAGGGCGTGCGCCGGCCTTAAGCTCCCGGGTAAAGAAATCGTTAAAGCTCTTGTAGCTTTCCGGATCGCTATTTAATGCATCGCTCAGGTCTACGTTGTAGAGGCTAATAAAACTTTTGATAAGGATGTTCTTAAACTGAACCTGCTGCGACAAAGCTGCCCGGCGTACAATTCGACCGATAAACTTTGCGGGCAGTATTCGCTGTAATCGCACTAACAGGCTTTCGCTGCTGTGCCCGCTAGGTACAGAATTACCGTTTTCCAGATTGTTTTTGCCGGCGTTGCTCATTGCGAGGCGTCCATGGTTTTGGGTTGCTGATGTGCCGAAAAGGCTATCATGGCAAACTTAGCCGCTATTTGATTGGCCGTGGGAGCTTGCTGGCGGCTATTTTACACATAGAAGGGCTGTCGGTTGACAGCTTTATGACGAGGAATGTATGGCCGTTGAGTTGAACTATCCTGAGCAGGTGAGCTCTGTGGCAGATGCCATCGAGTGGGTGGCCTGCATACTTGCAGGAGAGGAACTCTGGTACGGACATGGAACGGATAATCCCGATGATGAGGCTGCCTGGCTGGTGTTTCATGTTTGTGGCATAGATTACCCGGTTGATGTTGAAGCCTACGCTAAGAGTGTCGAAGAACCTCGCCTGAAAGAGATCGTTGCTTTGTTGGGCCGGCGCATTAGCGAGCGTCAGCCGTTGCCATATCTATTAAAAGAGGCCTGGTTTGCAGGATTAAAATTTGCCGTTGATGAGCGCGTGTTGATACCGCGGTCGCCTTTTGCCGAACTAATTGCTCAGAGTTTTGAGCCATGGCTAGCAGGCAAGAAGCCTGAGCGTATTCTAGAGATCGGCACTGGCAGTGGCTGTATTGCAATTGCCTGTGCGCTGGCTTTCCCAGAGGCCGAGGTGGTGGCTACAGATATATCACCGGAGGCGCTGGCCGTCGCCCGCTGTAATGTCGAGCGTTATGAGCTTGAAGATCGACTCACGCTAATAGAGGCGGATTTGCTGGACGGTGTTGAGGGTTATTTCGACCTGATCGTGACGAATCCTCCATATGTGCCGGTAGAAGAAGTAAATAGCTTGCCTGAAGAGTACAATCACGAACCCGTTCTGGCGCTGGTTTCCGGCACTGACGGGATGGATTGCGCCAGAGGTATTTTGCGCGATTTGCCGGCTCATATGCATGACCATAGTTTGTTGTTTATTGAGGTTGGCGCATTTTCGGAAGAGCTCGAGGCAGCCTGTCCCGATGTTCCGTTTATGTGGCTGGAGTTTGAGCATGGCGGCGAAGGCATTGCTATGATTGCAGCTCAGGATTTAAAGGCGACGGCTTAAGTGACGTCTATTTAGAAAGAATAAAGTATTGAAAAGGCAGAGATATGGCAGGTAACTCGATAGGGCAGTTATTTAAGGTGACCACCTTTGGTGAAAGTCACGGTCCTTCTTTGGGTGCGATTATTGATGGCGTGCCTCCTGGTATGGAGTTGTCGGTTGAGGATATTCAACCTGATGTCGAGCGCCGCAGAACCGGAAAATCACGCCATACCAGCCAGCGCCGTGAGCCCGACACAGTCAATATTTTATCGGGTGTCTTTGAAGGCGTAACAACCGGCATGCCGATTGGTCTGGTAATTGAGAATACCAACCAGAAGTCTAAGGACTACACCAAAATTAAAGATCGTTTTCGTCCCGGACATGCCGATTACACCTATCAGATGAAATACGGTGTCCGCGATTATCGTGGCGGCGGTCGTTCATCTGCCCGGGAAACCGTCATGCGGGTTGCTGCGGGTGCTATTGCCCGTAAGTATCTGCGTGAGCGTCTTGGTATCGAGATTAAAGCGTGGTTGTCTCAATTAGGGCCGGTTAAGCTCGATTGCGTCGATATTAATAGCGTTGATGATAATCCATTTTTCTGTGCCGACCCGTCGCGGGTTGAAGAGTTGGAAACTTACATGGATGCCCTGCGTAAAGAGGGTGATTCGGTTGGCGCGCGAGTTAGTGTGATGGCAACTAATGTCCCCGTCGGACTGGGTGAACCCGTATTCGATAAATTGGATGCTGTTATTGCCCACGCAATGATGAGCATTCCGGCGGTAAAAGGTGTTGAGATCGGTGATGGTTTTGCGGTTATAGATCAAAAGGGTACCGAGCATCGCGATGAGATGTTTCCGGCACCGGACGGCTTCGATGGTAATTCTGCCGGCGGGACTTTGGGTGGTATTTCTTCGGGCCAGGATATCCTTGCCAGTATTGCACTCAAGCCGACATCAAGTATCCGCTTGCCAGGAAAAACCGTGAATGTTGAAGGTGAAGCGGTTGATGTGATCACTACCGGGCGCCATGACCCTTGTGTAGGTTTGCGTGCAGCACCTATAGCTGAGGCGATGCTGGCCATCGTGTTGCTGGATCACTACCTGCGCCAAAGAGGCCAGAACCATGATGTGAGGCCTTCGACGCCAAACATTATGGCTTGAGGAAAGTTAGATAAGTCTTTGCCGGGACTTGTATTTTGGCATTAATCCCATATTCTTGCGCAGCTTAGTCCTGGCTCTAGCATTTACGAGTAGGGGCTTTTGTATACATGCGCGCATAAACCGCGTGGCATTAGTGAATTTTATTTAGTTTTGATTTTGGATTTAGAGTGATGAAGGAAAAAGTAAACGTAGCAGTAGTGGGTGCAACCGGAGTGGTTGGCGAGACTATCATTCGGATTCTGGAAGAGCGTGACTTTCCGGTCGATAAGCTTATTCCTCTTGCGAGCGAACGTTCGATCGGTAAGAAAGTAGAGTTCCGTGGCAAGCACATTGCCTGTGAATTACTCGATGATTTCGATTTTGCTCAGTGTGATATAGCGCTGTTTTCTGCTGGTGGCAGTATCTCAGCAGAGTATGCGCCGAAAGCCGGAGCAGCTGGCTGCATCGTCGTGGATAACACTTCGCATTTTCGTAATGATCCCGATATTCCATTAATCGTGCCCGAAGTAAATGCGCACGCTATTAAGGGTTATCCGCCACGCAATATTATTGCGAACCCCAATTGTTCAACGATTCAAATGTTGGTGGCGCTAAAACCTATCCATGATGTAGCAGGTATTACCCGTATCAATGTTGCGACCTACCAGGCGGTATCGGGAGCAGGGCGTACTTACGTCGAAACTCTGGCTGCCCAAACCGCGAGTTTGATGAATACCCGCGACGCCGACCCCGAAGATGGTTCAAAGCGAATTGCGTTTAATGCAATTCCGCATATTGATGATTTTCAGGACAACGGTTACACCCGTGAAGAAATGAAAATGGTCTGGGAAACGCGCAAAATTTTTGAAGATGAGAATATTCAGGTTAATCCAACCTGCGTTCGCATCCCGGTATTTTTCGGCCATTCGGAAGCGATTCATATTGAAACCAGGGACAAGATATCGGCCGAAGAAGTTCGTGCGCTCTTAGAAGCAGCGCCCGGAGTAGAGGTGATGGATGAGCGCAGATTGGG
>CBDTTT010000029.1:0-10858 GCA_965363345.1 uncultured Chromatiales bacterium | reverse complement strand
TTCGATAATAGGGTCGTAAGGGTCTCTGTCCCAGTTTTCCAATGGACCCGGCGGAACCACGTCGGTATGGCCGGCAAAGCACAATACGGGACCCTCAGTACCGTGACGCGCCCAAAAGTTGCAGACGGGATCATAGCCATCTTCGGTGAAGGCCATGTCTTCAATCTCAAAGCCTGCGGCACGTAGTCGGTCGAGCATTAGTGCCTGACAGCCTTCATCGGCGGGAGTTACGGACGCACGGCGAATGAGTTCGCGGGCAAATTCGATGGTATCGGTCATGCTGTTGTCAGGCCTGTTTGAAAATTGTGTTGTAAGAGGCTTCAGTGAACCCGTTGTGAACACCTTTTGCAGTAACCAAAACGGGGCGCTTCATCAGCGTCGGGTTGTCCAGTATTAACTGACAAGAACTGACTGCATTTAGTTCTTCCCGCTGTGTGTCGCTGAGGGTTTTCCAGGTTGTGCTGCGTTTGTTGACCAGCGCTTCCCAGCCCAGGGCTTGCTGCCATTCTAAAAGTCGCTTTTCAGTTAATGGCGTATCGCGAACATCAATCTGCTGATGCTTGATGCCATTTGCGGCAAGCCATTTGCTGGCTGCACGACATTTATCGCAATTCTTTATACCGTATAGCTCAATCATGATGCGCAGGCTTACTCGGAGCGCAACAGATCGTTGATAGCTGTTTTAGAACGGGTCTGTGCATCGACTTTCTTTACGATGATCGCCGCGTATAGGCTGCAGTCGCCTTTACTTGATGGCAGGCTGCCTGGCACAACAACTGAGCCAGCCGGTACACGACCGTATGACACTTCGCCGGTTTCACGATCATAAATACGGGTGCTCTGACCGATGTAGACACCCATAGAGAGTACAGCGCCATCTTCGACGATTACGCCTTCTACAACCTCTGAGCGAGCACCGATGAAGCAGTTGTCGCCGATGATGGTCGGTCCTGCCTGAATGGGTTCAAGCACGCCACCGATGCCAACGCCACCGGAAAGGTGCACGTTCTTACCGATCTGGGCGCAACTGCCGACGGTAGCCCAGGTGTCGACCAATGTGCCGCTGTCAACGTAAGCGCCGATGTTGGTATAAGACGGCATCAGTACCACGTTCGGTGCAATGTAAGAGCCACGGCGCACCTGTGCATCCGGTACCACACGAATGCCTGCCTGTGCGTATTCTTCCTGGCCCCAACCTGCAAACTTAAGCGGCACCTTGTCGAAGTAGGTGGTATGCCCACCATCGATAACGTGGTTTTGCTCGATACCGAAGTACAGCAGCACAGCCTTTTTCAGCCACTGATTGACATGCCAATCGCCGTCTACTTTCTCGGCAACCCGTGCTTCGCCGCTGTCTAGTAGGTCGATAGCGCTCAGTACGGCATTCTTGAGGTCCGCCTCAGCATTTGGCAGATCAAGGTCTGCACGGTTGTCGAAAGCGTCGTTAATAATGGATTCAAGGCTGTTCATAGTCAGTTGTACCGTTTATTTCATGGGTTTAAGTCAGTTGGCGCCGGCTGTTAGCGACACCTCAGTCTCTATGATAAATGTTTTCAACCTGCTTGGGTGAGGCTGTTCCGGCTTTCCTTGTCATTATTGTGAGTGATCAAGTGCGGTAGTAATTTGTTCGCGGATGGCTTTGCAGGCATCTGCATCGATTGGCCCACCGGATTCGCCGGTAATGTAGAACGTATCCTCGGCGCGCTCACCAATAGTCATGATCTTTGCAGTTTGGATAAGTGCCATATTGTCCTTCAGCACTTTACCTACGCTACTCATGAGTTCGGGTCTGTCACTGGTGGTGATTTCCATTACCGTACGGTTATTGGTTTCGTCAGTGCTGAAGTCAACGTGTGTGGTGGTCGTAAACATGCGCGCCTGGCGAGGCGCTTTTCGCGTCACCTCAGGTACTTGTTCTTCATCACTGGAGATTGCCTGGCCCAACCTACGAAGTAACTGGTCATGACGAGCAGGTTCAATCTTCTGCCCATCATTATCTAGAAGCACGTAAACCGAAAGACTGTAGTCATTTTTCAGCGGAATAATCCGTGCATCTACGATGCTGTAGCCGAGTTCGTCTAGTATGGCTGTGGTAATTGCAAAGGTGAATTGCAATTGGTCGGTGTACATAAATACGGCTGTACCGGCGCTGTCCTGCTCATCCTGAATATCGATCAGGTAGCCCTGGTCAAATGCTTCTTGCCCTGCGAGCAGGCTGCTATGCCAGACAATTTCTTCCGGGCGACAGCGGAGGAAATATTCTTCGCCGAGACTTTTCCAAATCTGTAACACACGCGATTCATCAACACCGTTTCTAAGCAACTGACTTAATGCCGTTGCTTGCTTGTTCTGCAGCAGGTTTTCTTTGTCGATAGGGTTGGCAAGGCCACGGCGGAGTGCACGTCGGGTAGACTCATACAGTTCCTGAAAAAGCTGAGCTTTCCATGAGTTCCAAAGCTTCGGATTGGTGCCACGTACATCTGAAACAGTTAGCAGGTAGAGATAGTCCAGGTGTGCTTCATCGCCAACATAACCTGCAAACTCATTGATAACATCAGGATCACTGATGTCTTTCTTTTGTGCGGTCATCGAAAGTTTCAAGTGGCTTTTAACGAGCCAGGCAACCAAGCGGGCATCGTAGCGACTTAGCCCGTGTTCGAGACAAAAGGCTTCAGCATCGACTGCGCCCAGTTCGGAATGATCACCGCCGCGGCCTTTCGCGATATCGTGAAAAAGCCCACCGAGATAGGCAATAGTGGGGTTCTCGAGACGCTGCATAATCTCGCTGCAGTAGGGCAATTCATGGTCAAAGCGTTTGAGTGCCAGACGTCGTAAATTACTCACAACAAACAACGTGTGGGCATCAACCGTATAGGCGTGAAACAGGTCGTACTGCATACGCCCCACAATTTTGCCGAACGCAGGTATGTACTGACCGAGCACGCCATATAGATTCATGCGACGTAGTTCGTGGGTTACGCCTTCGGGCGCCTGAATGATGTTAAGAAAGAGCTGATGGTTTTTCGGGTCATGTCGGAAGTCGTCATCAATCAGGCTAAGGTAACGCCTCACCAGCGCGATTGTATAAGCGCTGACACCTTTCAGCTCAGGGTGCTGTTGCAGAATCAGAAATAGTTCGAGTAATGCCGATGGGGTTTTCTGGAATATGTTTTCCTTGGTTATCTGGAGAAAGCCGTTGCGTACTTCAAAATTATTGTTGATCGGTTCCGGTGTTGCTGCTGGATTCATCAGGATGGCTTCTTGAAATAACTGCAGCAGCATCTCGTTTAAGCGACTTAGGTCCATTACCGTTCGGTAGTAGCGCTGCATGAATTGTTCTACAGCAAGGCTTGCTTCCGTATCTTCATAACCGAAGACGCGGGCAATCCTGATTTGATGATCAAACAGCAGTCGATCCTCACGACGCCCGGTGAGTGCATGTAACGCAAACCTTATTCGCCATAGGAATTCTCGACCCTGTCGCAACAGACCGAGCTGTGCGGGGGTTAGGAATTTTTGCTCAACCAGGTCATCGAGTTTGCCGGTACCGAAGTAGCGGCGTGCAACCCAGACAATTACCTGAATATCACGCAGGCCACCGGGGCTGCCCTTTATATTGGGCTCGAGGTTGTAAGCAGTATCATTGTAGCGACGGTGACGGTTCTGTTGTTCTTTTAGTTTTGCCTCAAAAAATGCGCGCGCGTTCCATACCTTAGGCGGCGAGACTGCAGCCTGCATTTTGTCGAACAGTTTTTGGGGGCCGCATATGATCCGTGATTCCATCAGAGTGGTGGCAACTCCGATATCGTGTTCGCTTTCCGAGCGACATTCGCTCACTGTCCGGGTGCTGTGTCCGACTTCCATTCCCACGTCCCATAGGAATGCGAGGAAGGCTGCAATTTCTTCGCTTGCCTGACGGGCTTTGCGCGCCGAGGGAACAATCATGAGCAAGTCGACATCGGAGTAGGGGTGCAGTTCGTTGCGCCCATAGCCGCCCACTGCAGCCAGAGTAATGACATCGGCAAACTTGCCACCCACACGTTGCCAGGTGTCTATGATGACGGTATCGACTAGTCGGGCGCGGTCGCGCACCAGTTGCGTGACAGGCTTGCTGGCGAGAAAGCGTTCTACTAGCGCAGCATTGCCGGCCTCAAGCATGCGCCTTACTTTACGCAGATCGCCGTTGGCTTCATTCAGCTTGCCAGAGATACCATCCCAGTCGATATCAACGCTGCCTGCAGACAGCAGTTCCTGTGCTAGTGCAACGCCGGTTTCATCCTGCAATAGCGGGTTGGGCTCGCGCTGTGAGTCTGCCGCGGGGTTGTTACTGTCGATACCGCTCATCAACGATCACTTGCACCCAGCGTCAGAACTTCATGGCCATCGGCAGTCACCAGTATAGTGTGTTCCCACTGCGCCGATAACGAGCGGTCTTTGGTAATTACTGTCCAGCCGTCCGGCAGCAGTTTAACGTTGCGCTTACCGGCGTTTACCATTGGCTCAATGGTAAACGTCATGCCTTCCTTAAGCTCGAGTCCCGTGCCGGCAGTGCCGTAATGCAGAACCTGTGGGTCTTCATGGAATACCTGGCCGATGCCGTGACCACAATATTCGCGTACGATGGAACAGTGATTGTTTTCAGCGTGCTGTTGAATTATCTGACCGATATCACCGAGATGAGCTCCTGGTTTTACCAGACCAATCCCGAGCATCATCGCTTCGTAGGAAATGCGTGCGACCCGTTCAGCCTGAATGGTTGGTTTGCCGACCATGAACATACGGCTACTATCGCCGTGATAGCCGTCTTTGATAACGGTGATGTCGATATTTACGCTGTCACCGTTTTTTAGTTTCTTGTCGCCTGGAATGCCATGGCAGACGACATGGTTTACTGAGGTACAAATTGATTTAGGGAATCCGCGGTAGTTGAGCGGAGCGGGGATAGCATCCTGAGTCTCAACAATGTACTTGTGGCAGATTTGATCCAGTTCATCGGTGGTTACGCCGGGTTTGACGTATTCGCCTATCATGTCCAGCACGTCCGCAGTCAGACGCCCTGCAACACGCATTTTCTCTTGTGCTTCGGTATTTTTGAGCTCAATGCCCATATTTTGCATGTCCTGTAATTAGTCGCCGGCCATGGCCCGCGGAGCTGCCACTATACAGGCAGCCTATGGTTGGCGGGGGTTCCGGACGGACTTAATGATGAAATTTGTCAGATTATTGACCGTTATCTGCTGTCATAAGTCGTGCGCTGGCAGCAGCTCCATATTTCCGGCTCATAACCCGTTGTCGCTGTAAGATGCTTATGGTATAAAGCGCGCGCGCTCTGCGCAAATAATCCTCACATGTATCGTCACATTTGGCTGGGTGCCGGTGATTATTCAGGATCTGTAAGCCTCCGGGAGTGTACTCACCCCGTCAGCTTTGCAGGTTTCTTCCCTGATATTACTGGTTGTCACAATGGGATACATGGAAGCCCTAACCCAATATGGAGATAAACATGACTGACGTATCAATGCGCCAAATGCTAGAAGCAGGCGTACATTTCGGGCACCAGACCCGTTACTGGAATCCGAAAATGGGCCAATTCATTTTCGGCAAACGCAACAACATTCACATTATCAATCTCGAGCACACTGTTCCTTTGTTTCAGGAAGCTTGTGGTTTTGTGAAAAACCTCTCTGCCGATGGCGGCAAAATCCTGTTTGTAGGTACTAAACGCGCAGCGCGCGAAGCAGTCCGCTCTCAGGCTGCACGCTGTGACATGCCTTTCGTAAGCCATCGTTGGCTTGGCGGAATGCTCACCAACTTTAAAACCATTAAGCAATCAATCAAGCGTCTATATGAACTTGAAAGCATGCTTGGTGAAGATGGTGCTGCTACCAACCTAACCAAGAAAGAACAGTTGAACCTCTCACGTGAGCTGGAAAAGCTGGAACTCCGTCTTGGCGGTATTAAAGAAATGAATTCAGTGCCTGATGCGATCTTCGTGATTGATGTCGGACATGAAAACATTGCAATTAACGAAGCCCGCACGCTGGGTATTCCTGTTGTTGCTATCGTTGACACCAATTGCTCACCCGAAACTGTTGATTACCCGATTCCTGGTAATGATGACGCGATGCGCGCCGCTATGCTTTATGCAACCGGTATTGCTGATGCTGTATTGGCAGGTAAAGAGTCTATACCTGCAGTGCCTGTTGGTAACGATGAATTCGTTGAGTTGAATGAAAAAGGCGAGCCTAAAGCGAAGCCTGCTGCTAAGAAAAAAGCGACAAAGAAAGCAGCCAGTAAAAAGACTGCAACGAAGAAAGCTGAACCAGCTAAAGCCGAAGCAGCTGCAGAACCAGCTAAAGCCAAGGCAGCTGCAGAGCCAGCTAAAGCCAAAGCAGCTGCAGAGCCAGCTAAAGCCAAAGCAGCTGCAGAGCCAGCTAAGGCCAAAGCAGCTGCAAAGCCAGCTAAAGCCAAAGCAGCTGCAGAGCCAGCTAAAGCCAAGGCAGCTGCAAAGCCAGCCGCTAAAGAAGCAAAAGCTGCGGACGGAGAGTAATTCATACGGCTGCTTTGCAGCCGCTTGATCTAAATAGATTCAGGATAGAATAATGAGTATTACAGCTAGTTTAGTAAAAGAGCTGCGTGAGATTACCGGTGTCGGCATGATGGAATGCAAGAAGGTTCTTGTTGAAACCGACGGCGACCTTCAGGCAGCACAGGATTTACTTCGTACCCGTGGGCAGGCAAAGGCTGAGAAGAAAGCTGGCCGTATTGCTGCAGAGGGTATTGTGATTTTTGCCGTTTCTGATAACGCAGCTACGCTGGTCGAAGTGAATAGCGAAACCGATTTCGCAGCACGTGATGATGGTTTTAATGCTTATGCACAGAAAGCCGCTGAGCTGATTCTGGTGAACAAGCCAGCTGATGTTGATGCACTTGCTGCACTTGATGTTGATGGCAAGTCATTTGCTGAAGTGCGCAGTGAGTTAGTTTCTAAGATCGGTGAAAACGTCAATGTACGCCGTTTTGAGCTGATAGCACCTCAGGGTGTTGTTGGTAGTTACATCCACGGTGGCCGTATTGGCGTTATCGCTGATGTAGTCGGCGGCGATGAAGATCTAGCACGTGATATTGCCATGCATATTGCAGCAAGCGCTCCGGTATGTGTTTCTGAAGATGATGTGCCTGCTGCAGACCTAGAGCGCGAACGCAAAATTCTTACTGAACAAGCGCTTAATGAAGGTAAGCCTCCTGAGATCGTTGAGAAAATGATCCAAGGTCGTCTGCGTAAGCATCTGGCACAGATCACTTTGGTTGGTCAGGCATTTGTTAAAGACCCGGATACGACTGTTGGTAAATTGCTTAAAGACAAAGGCGCCAGTGTCGCATCGTTTGTGCGTTTTGAAGTAGGCGAAGGTATCGAGAAGAAAGAAGATAACTTTGCTGAAGAAGTGGCTGCACAGGTTCAGGCCAGCAGTTAAGTGTTTTTGTATCGAGGCATCTTATGATCCAAATGGTTCAGAAGGTTATGGTTCAAAAAGAAAGCACAATGATTCCGGTTCATCGCTCACAGGGTGGTGTTAAGGTTTTGTAGTCACTTAAAATAGCCCCGCTTATGCGGGGTTATTTTTTAATTAAAAATTGTCGGAGGCTAATCTTTCATGTCCAGTGATAAACCGTCATATCAGCGCATACTGCTTAAGCTCAGTGGCGAGGCGTTATTAGGTTCCAGCCAATATGGTATCGATCCTGATGTCCTAACTCAGATTGCTGCAGATATCTCTGCGGTTACTAAGCGTGGTGTTCAGGTTGGAGTGGTGATTGGCGGCGGTAATATTTTCCGTGGTGAAGGTCTTGCCCGCGGTGGAATGGACCGCGTAACCGGTGACCATATGGGTATGTTGGCAACGGTTATTAATTCATTGGCGTTGCAGGATGCCCTGGAACGTGTGGGTATTAATGCCCGGGTGATGTCGGCACTTGCTATCAACGAGGTCTGTGAGGACTATATCCGGCGCCGGGCAGTTCGCCACCTTGAAAAAGGGCGGGTAGTTATTTTGGCTGCCGGTATGGGCAACCCATTTTTCACAACGGATACAGCTGCTACGCTGCGCGCTATCGAGATAAATGCTGATGTGTTGTTGAAGGCAACCAAGGTAGATGGCATCTACACGGCAGATCCTAAGACAAATCCTGACGCTACGCGCTATTCGACCTTAAGTTTCGATAAGGTTATTTCGGATCGTTTGAGCGTTATGGATACGACGGCTATTGTGATGTGTCGTGACAATAATTTACCGATTCGGGTATTTGATCTGCATGAGTCAGGGGCTTTAATGGCATTGGTGCAGGGTGAAGATATTGGTACTCTGGTAACAGAGACTGGCTAACAAGTAGGGGCTGGATATAAGAATGATTGAAGATCTTAAAAAAGACGGCAAAGAACGGATGGAAAAGAGCTTGGCTGCTCTGGCCGCAACTTTTAGTAAAATCCGCACCGGGCGTGCTCACCCGAGTTTGCTGGAACAGGTGACCGTTCCATACTACGGTGCAGACACGCCACTAAACCAAGTTGCGAATATCACGGTCGATGATGCCCGCACACTTGCTGTTATGCCATTCGAAATGACTATGGTTGCTGCAATTGAAAAGGCCATCATGAGTTCTGGTCTGGGTCTGAACCCCATGAGTGCGGGTAACGTGATTCGTGTGCCGCTTCCTGATCTTACGGAAGAGCGCCGTAAAGACCTCGCTAAAGTGGTTCGGCATGAAGCTGAGCAGGGCAAAGTGGCCATCCGCAATATTCGCCGCGATATTCTGGGCGATGTGAAAGAGCTTTTGAAAGAGAAAGATATATCGGAAGATGATGACCGGCGTGCGCAGCAAGACGTGCAGCAGCTAACCGATACCTACGTTGCGAAAGTTGATGAATTATCTGATGCTAAGCAAGCCGAATTAATGGCAATATAGTTGCTGTTGAGTTATTTGATTTTCTGATGTCCGAGCAAACACATATAGACGATTTGCCACAGCATATTGCCATCATCATGGATGGTAATGGCCGCTGGGCGAAGCAGCGAGGCCAGGTAAGAGCGCTAGGTCATCGTGCCGGGGTAAAGGCTACCCGTGCCATTGTCGAGAGTTGCGCACAGCGGGGCATCAAGACACTTACTCTGTTTGCTTTTAGTAGCGAGAATTGGAATCGTCCTGCTGATGAAGTCAGTAGCTTGATGAGTCTGTTTCTTGAGGTGCTGCAGCGAGAGGTAGAGGTGCTGCATAGAAATGATATCCGTGTGCGGTTTGTCGGCGAACGCAGCCAGTTGTCGGAGCGACTGCAAAAGCGTCTTCTAAATGCCGAACAGCAAACAGCCGGCAATGAGCGTATGGAATTAGTTCTGGCTGTTGCCTATGGCGGGCGCGGGGATATTGTCAATGCGGCTCAGCAGATTGCAGTGGATGTTCAGGCTGGCAAGTTGCAGCCAGAGGATGTGGATGAGGCTTTGTTTGCTTCGCATCTTTCATTGAGTGGCCTTGAGGCCCCCGATCTTTTAATTCGCACCGGTGGCGAACGCCGCATTAGCAACTTTCTACTCTGGGATATCGCTTATGCCGAGTTGTATTTTGCTAATACCTTGTGGCCTGATTTTGGTGATGCAGATCTGGATAGCGCGATAGAGTTTTTTCAGCAGCGTCAGCGTCGCTTCGGCCTGACCGGTGATCAGGTTGAGTCTGCCTGAGTCTCCTCGGCGGACTCTTGCTTATACTGACTGTATGTCGACACTTACTAAACGTATTATCACTGCATTGATCCTTGCCGGGGGCGTTCTGTCTCTGTTGTTTTTTGCACCGCTCGTTTATATCTCCGTTTTTTTGTCGGTGGCACTGCTTATAGCTATGTCGGAATGGGCCGGTTTTGCTGGTTGGTCAGGTGTTGTTGCTAAGTTCATCTATACCTTGTTTGGATTGGGGGCGATGTTGCTGATTTATCAGTCTTCCGCCCCCGAACTATTGCTGTTTGCTGGTTTGCTGATTGCCGTTTCAGTATGGACCTTGGCTCTGGTTGGTTTGCTGTTATGGACAGGGCAGATCGCGCGCCCCATCGTGGTTGTGACCGGTTTCCTGTTTTTGTTACCTGCATGGATGTCGGCAGAACGGATTATTCTGTCGGAAGAGAGCGGTGCGGTATTACTGTTTTTGCTGTTCTGGATCGTTGCTGCTGCCGATATCGGCGCTTATTTTTCCGGTAAAACACTCGGTAAGCACAAACTGCTACCAAGAGTCAGTCCCGGTAAGACCATTGAGGGCTTTGTTGGCGGCTTGATTTGTGCAACTCTGGCGGCTTGTCTTGGTGCAGTGCTGCTTGACTGGCAGCTATCGCAGGCGATGTTGATTGGCGTTTCTATAGGCGCAGTATCTGTATTGGGTGACCTTACAGTAAGTCTCTTTAAACGTAATGCGAAGCTTAAGGATAGCGGCAGTATTTTGCCCGGACATGGTGGTGTGCTTGATAGAATTGATGGGGTCATCGCAGCTATGCCGCTGTATGTGGCGATGTTGTGGGTATTTGGGAAACTGCCAGCGATGGTTGCTGTCTGATTAATATGACTACAGTACTTATTTCTGCATTGGCATTTGTGGTTGCGATTGGAATTCTCGTCGCAGTACACGAATATGGACATTACATAGTGGCGCGCCTATGTGGCGTAAAGGTTATCCGCTACTCCATTGGCTTTGGTAAACCCCTGCTAACGTGGCGCGGCAAAGATCCGGATCAAACGGAATATTGCTTGTCCGCGATTCCTCTGGGCGGTTACGTGAAATTGTTGGATGAGCGTGAGGGCAATGTCGACCCGGCAGAGTTGGA
>CBDTTT010000028.1:0-11030 GCA_965363345.1 uncultured Chromatiales bacterium | reverse complement strand
ACGCGCCCGATGGTGGTGATGCTCACACCGGTCAGGTCGTGAATATCACGGTAAGTTTTTCCTTCACCTACTAACTCAACAACAACCCACCGGTCTTTCATAGCCTGCAGTTCGGCAGGTGTGCAGAGGTCGGTAAAGAAGTTGCGGGCCTCGTCGATAGTGCCGAGTGCGAGCACAGCACGGTAGAGCTCTACTTCGGCGGCTTGCTCTTCTTTAGATGTCAGGATTCGATGATCTTTCATAGTAAGCGTATCAATGTATTAACACGCTAGTACATTAACAGGCTAATATTTTCCTGACAAGGCCTATATGCCAATATCTGCCAAATACTCATGATTAGGCAGCTCTTGGCGTCTCCGAACAAAAAAAACCCGGGTAAACCGGGCTTCTTCGCTTACGTAGGTGCTGAGTTAACCGATGTTGGCGGCTACCGCATCACCCATTTCTTTAGTACCGATAACGGTGTCATCCGGCTTAGCGATGTCCCCGGTGCGGCAGCCATCAATTAGGGCCTGGTTAACCGCTGCCTCAATAGCGTCAGCCTCAGCATGCAAATCAAGCGAGTGTCGCAGCAACATTGCGGCGCTCAAGATTGTTGCGCATGGGTTCGCTTTGTTTTGGCCAGCGATGTCAGGTGCGGAACCATGAATTGGCTCATATAAGCCAACGGTGCCATCGTTTAGTGAAGCGGAAGGCAGCATACCCATTGAGCCGGCCAGCATCGATGCCTCATCCGTCAGAATGTCACCGAACATATTTTCAGTAACGATCACGTCAAAGTCTGCCGGTCTTGAGAGCAGATGCATTGCAGCTGCATCAACCAAGAGATGTTCAACGGTTACGTCCGGAAATTCACGCGGCATTAGTTCGTTGGTTACTTCGCGCCAGAGCCGTGAGGTTTCAAGCACATTTGATTTGTCGACTGAAGTGACTTTGCCGCCGCGCTTTTGTGCCATTTTTCCGGCAATACGCAGTACCCGTTCGATTTCTCCGCGGGTATAGGTGCAGACATCTGTCGCACTGTCTTTAGTGCGTTCTTTCTTGCCGAAATAGATGCCACCGGTTAGTTCGCGCACGACGACCATATCGACGCCTTCAAGCAGCTCGGCACGAATCGGCGATGTATCAGCTATCACGCTGTTGACCGCCACCGGGCGAATATTCGCAAACACGTTTAATTGTGCCCGCAAGCGCAATAAACCACGTTCAGGGCGTGACTCGGTAGGGACGTTATCCCACTTAGGGCCACCAACAGCACCTAAGAGTACGGCGTCTGCATCTTCGCAGATGGCAGCAGTGCTGGCAGGGAAGGGGTCATTCTCGGCATCCAGAGCAGCGCCGCCGATAAGGCCTTCGGGCATATCGAACTCATGTCCGAATTTTTTGGCTACGGCTTCAAGTACTTTTACCGCTTCTGCAGTAACTTCGGTCCCGATTCCATCACCGGGAAGAATAGCTATTTTTGCTTTCATGGCTGCCACGACCGCTTTGCTTCAAATTCATCAACATTGGGGAGGCTCTGCTGCAAGAAGCCCATCTGATCGATACCTTCCAAAATACAATGGCGGGCAAAAGGATCAATCGGGAAACTGACAGATTTGCCGTTTGGCAAGGTGATGGTACTTGCTTCAAGATCTACAGTTACTTCAGCGCCGGGATTGTCCAGCAGCCACTGGTGTGTTTCTGTATCAACAACCACTGGAATCAGGCCGTTGTTTAGTGAGTTGTTGCGAAAGATGTCTGCGATCTCGCAGCTGATTACAGCACGAATGCCGAAATCATAAATCGCCCAAGGCGCATGTTCGCGCGATGAGCCACAGCCAAAGTTACGGCCAGCAACAAGAATTTTGCAGCCTTTTGCATCAGGCGCGTTTATTGGAAAGTCGGCAATCTCGTTGCCGTCTTTGTCAAAACGCCAATCAGCAAATAACGAAATGCCGATGCCTTCACGCTCAGTGGTGGTTAGGAACCGAGCCGGAACAATCTGGTCGGTGTCAACATCATCAATCGCTAATACGATTGTTTTAGAAGTAAATTGTGTGATTTTTTCCATAGTAGTTTTTTCCTAAATCACTTCACGTGGATCAGCGATCACACCGGCAATTGCGGATGCGGCTGCAGTCTCAGGGCTGGCAAGTACGGTGCGTCCGCCCTTGCCCTGACGACCTTCAAAGTTACGGTTACTTGTACTGACACAGAGCTGACCTTTGCCGAGTTTGTCGCTGTTCATGCCAAGGCACATCGAGCAGCCGGCTTCGCGCCACTCAGCACCGGCAGCCTGAAAAATCTTGCCAAGGCCTTCGGCATCCGCTTGTTGCTTGACCGACTCCGAACCAGGAACAATCATCATGCGAACGTTATCGGCAACCTGTTTACCTTCTAGCATCTTCGCTACGCTGCGCAGGTCCGTCATGCGTGAGTTAGTGCAACTGCCGACAAAAACGACATCAACCTTGGTGCCCAGCATTGGCTTGTCAGCTTCGACCTGCATGTAGTCGATAGACTTTTGAAAGCTCTTGTTGCCAGCGGGGTTGGGGACAGGCTTGGAGATAGGAACAACCATTCCCGGGTTGGTGCCGTAGGTAACCTGAGGCTCCAGTTCGGAAACATCAAAGTTAACTTCTTTATCGAAACTAGCATCGGGATCGGTTACCAGGCTTTTCCAGCGCTCGATTGCCTTGTCCCAGTCAGCACCCTGAGGAGCCTTTTCACGACCCTTTAAGAATTCAAAGGTTGTTTCATCGGGTGCAATCATGCCGGCACGGGCACCTGCCTCAATAGACATGTTGCAGATGGTCATCCGCTCTTCCATGTTGAGATTGCGGATGGTCTCACCGCGGTATTCGATAACATGACCGGTACCGCCATCAACACCGATCTTGCCGATCAATGCGAGGATGATGTCTTTGGCACTAACGCCTGGTTTTAATTCGCCGGTGATGTTAATCGCCATGCTCTTGGGCTTGCGCATTAATAGGCAGGTTGTCGCCATAACGTGGCCAACCATTGTTGCACCGATGCCGAAGCCCATTGCGCCAAATGCACCATGAGTACTTGAATGGCTGTCGCCGCAGACAATTGTTTTGCCCGGCTGCGTTGCACCGATCTCAGGCCCGATAACGTGAACAATACCGCGATGCTGATCGCCGAAGCCGTGTAGCTTTATGCCGAACTCGTCGCAGTTCTTAATCATCTGACGAATCTGGTGAGCCGGCTCAGGATCAGATACTTCCGGATTGTCGAGAATAGAAAGGTCATCTGCAGGAACATGCACGGTAGGCGTTGAGTGATCCATGGTTGCGAGCATTAGATCAGGACGTCTTATTGGCCAATTGTTCTCGCGAAGCATATTAAATGCCTGCGGCGTTGTTACTTCATGAACAATATGCAGGTCGATGTAAAAAACCGCAGGTGTAGCTTCTGTTTCAGGCACGACAACATGATCGTCCCAGACTTTATCGAATAATGTTTTTCCACCCATGACAGAGTGCACTCCAAATTAAAGCTTAATAGTTAAAGGTTTTTGATACCGACACTCTTAATATTGTTTATTGGCGTCGGTCGATCAATCCAGTGAGGTTAACCAACCCCATTTGTCTTCGGTCTTGCCAGCGAATAACCCGAAGAATACGTCCTGCATCTGTTTTGTGATGGGTCCGCGTTTGCCATCACCAACAGGTAGACGGTCAACCGACCGCACGGGCGTGATTTCTGCTGCTGTGCCAGTCATGAAGATTTCGTCGGCAATATAGAGCATTTCACGTGGTATAGACTGCTGGACAATCTCAATGCCAGCTTCTTTAGCAAGTACCATGATGCTGTGGCGGGTAATGCCTGTGAGGATAGAAGCCGCTGCCCCCGGGGTGTAGACGATGCCATCTTTAATAACAAAGATGTTCTCGCCAGCGCCTTCCGAAACAGTGCCATCAGTCGCCAGTGCAATACCTTCACCGAAACCGCGGTCGCGCGCTTCCATGCTGATAAGCGTGCTCGACAGGTAGTTGCCGCCCGCTTTTGCCAGGGCAGGGATAGTGTTCGGTGCAACCCGTTGCCATGAAGAAATACAGGCATCGATGCCGTTCTCCAGCGCATCTTCACCCAGGTAGGTTCCCCATTCCCAGGCTGCTACTGTCATGTCGACAGGATGGTCGGGGCCTGGCGCAAGACCGATGTCACCGTAGCCACGATAAGCGATAGGGCGAATGTACGCCCCGTTGTTTAGCTCATTCTTAATTACGACTTCACGACAGGCATTGCTAATGTCTTCAATAGACCATTTCATTGGAATGCGATGAATCTTTGCCGACTCAAGCATTCGTTTGTTGTGATCATAGAGTCGGAAGGCTTTTGAGCCTTCGGGGGTCTTGTAGACACGGATCCCTTCAAATACTGAAGAACCATAATGCAGAGCATGTGTCATCACATGAACCTTGGCATCTTCCCATGGGAGCATTTCTCCGTTTTGCCAAATCCAGTCGCTCTTGTTCATCGGTATATCTTCTCCTGATAACCAATACCTATTGGTATTAGATAGTCGTAATTTTTTTGTTTTTAGAGTCAGCACTAATTGCACCGGATTCGATGCGTCGACTGACTCGATTAATGACTTCCAGATAGGCGAGGGCGCCCGCCTCAACAATGTCGGTGCTTATGCCATGACCACGATAGCTGTCGCCATTGTACTCGGTGGTGACAGTTACCTCACCTTGAGCATCTTCACCGACCGTTACGCTATGAACCTGAAAGTTTTTCAACTTAAGGGTAACGCCGGTAGCCTCTTCTAATGCAATGAATACGGCGGCAATCGGACCATCGCTCGATGCTTGTTGCTCGAGTGCATGGCCATCGTTATGGACAACATTAACAGTCGCTTCGGCAGGGGTGTCCCGACCTGAAGCAAAGCTTAAGCCGTCCAGTTTCCAAGGGCCTGGCTGCTGGCCACCGGTGTTCATTATTAATGCCTCAATATCGGCATCGAATAATTCTTTTTTGCGATCTGCAAGTTTTTTGAACTCATTGAAGGCACGGATGAGTTCATCGTCACTCGGGTCAAAACCCAATTCCTGAACACGGTCGCGGAATGCGTGTTTGCCGCTGTGCTTGCCAAGAACCAATGTGCTTTTACTGATGCCAATGTCTTCGGGTTTCATGATCTCGTAGGTTTCAGCATTTTGTAACACGCCATGCTGATGAATACCTGCTTCATGAGCAAACGCATTTTCGCCCACAATGGCCTTGTTCCGCGGAATAGCCATGCCCGTTATTGTTGATACGAGCTTTGTGGTTGGGTACAACTTGCGGGTATCAAGCGCAGTCTCGAGGCCAAAGTAGTCGGCACGGGTTTTTAATGCCATCACAACTTCTTCAAGTGAGCAGTTGCCCGCACGCTCGCCAATACCGTTAATGCTGCATTCAATCTGACGCGCGCCCGCTTTTACGGCGGCAAGACTGTTTGCCACAGCCATGCCAAGGTCGTTGTGACAGTGGACGCTAAGCACGATGTCATCGATACCTGCAACATTGTTTTTGAGGTAGCTAAATAAATCGGCAAACTCGCCGGGGACCGTGTATCCAACTGTATCGGGAATATTAACTGTAGTGACACCGGCTTCTATAACTGCACTGACTACATCGGCAAGGAACTCCGGTTCGGTGCGCGATGCGTCTTCCGGAGAAAACTCCACCTGATTGCACAACTCGCGAGCCTGCTTAACACCTGCAACAGCCCGGCGAATGATTTCCTCTTTCGCCATGCGCAATTTATGTTCACGATGGATTTCGCTGGTCGCGAGAAATACATGAATGCGCTGCTTGTCTATCGGAGCAGGTTTTACGGCATTCGCCACTTTTTCGATGTCATCGGGATGGCAGCGCGCAAGGCCGCAAATAGTCGGACCGATAATTTCGCTCGCAATAGCCTTGACCGAATCGAAGTCGCCCGGAGAGGCCGCCGGAAATCCGGCTTCAATCACATCAACATTAAGATCACGCAGTGCCGTAGCAATCCGTAATTTTTCGCGCAGAGTCATGCTGCAACCCGGTGCTTGTTCGCCGTCTCTTAATGTCGTGTCAAATATGATGACGCGATCGTCTGCTTGATTGCTCATCTGTCTCTCTCCATTTTTATGTCGTCAATATACAGCCTTGGCCGCCGGCTACATAGAACTAACCCGACAACGTTCAGCACAAAAAAAACCCCGCGACCATTTGGTGCGGGGTTTTTAAGTAACTTTTCGTGTTACCCGGTTATAGGTCCGCACCACCGTGTCGCCAATGAAGGCAGCAGCAGAAGCAGCAGAGCGCGGGCATGCCGGTCTGCGGTTGCTAAAGCTGAATTTACGATGATGCTGAACATTTTTCTATTTTCCTGCAAGAGTGAGGCTCTGTCAACCTCAAGCGATTGATTATCGGAATAAAAATGAGGGTCAGCAGGGTGCGAATCCATAGGTGTACTTACATAGTGTTCAGTTATGCGTTGTGGAGGGTTGGATGCACGTGCGTCGTTGTATTTGGGGCGCCGACTGGATCAGCGTTAACCCAAGGGGTCTTAAGTAGAGCTTATAAGTGTTTAAAAAAACATAAGTTATTGCTCTTTTTAAGGCGTCTGCTCCTAATGGGCTGTCGCTCACCAGTGACGTCCTTTAATAGTGTGTTGGTTGCAGGTGTTAAATAGCAAGCAGGTTTGCTGTTTTTGCTTTCTTCGAAATCATTTAGATACCTCGAAGATTACCTACGATAATTTGTCCTGAATTAGTTATTTCTACTGGTGTCCGACCGTTATGAGGAGAGGGTGCAGATAACGCTGATTTTCTTTTCTAAAAGGCTGGTGTTAAGCCGTGCTTATGCTATTGTGCTGCCCGCCCTGCAACGGTAAGATTTTTGCTTATTGTTAGGTGCAACTAAGGAACCGAATTGGTTTTGCCGTTGCATCATTATGTAGGGTTCTGCTGTGGGGGCGGACTTAAAGTATTTCATAAGGTTTGGGGCTATGCGTCCCTGTAACTTGTGTAGTAAGGTTGTGGTCTAAGGCCTTACGAATACTTACTCTGTACTCCATGGTCATTTATATAATCTAATTCACTCCGTTTAGAAGGGGAGACTTCATGAATTTGACGTACAAAAGATTCCGGCTGTTAGCTGGTGGTGTCGCACTGGCACTTGCCTATCCAGTAGCAGGGGTCAGCCAATCGGTAGATGACGTCTTGGCTAAACAGCAATCGCGTACTAAGGTTGCTCAGGCATCACAGCAAAAGATCGACGCTGTGGTAGACGATACCCGCGCTCTCGAAGATAAGTACAAAGCAGTACTTAAAGAAATCGAAGGTTTGCAGGTATACAACACCTTGCTGCAAAGGCAGATCGATCGTCAGGAACTGCAAAAAGTTCAGTTGGCAGATTCGATTGACGGTGTTGAAGTAATTAACAGGCAGATCGTTCCTCTTATGACTAAGATGATTGCATCGCTCGAACAGTTTGTTGAGCTGGATGTGCCTTTCCTTCTTGAAGAGCGTCGCGAACGTGTCGCCAACCTTACAGAAACTCTCGAACGTCAGGATGTGACGGTCGCCGAGAAGTTCCGTAAAGTGACAGAGGCTTATCAGATCGAGAATGAATTCGGTCGCACCATCGAGTCTTACAAAGCTACATTGACTATCGACGGCGGAACCCGCGAAGTCGACTTCCTGCGTATTGGTCGCGTTAGCCTTATGTATCAGACTGCCGACGGTAAAGTGTCCGGCGCCTGGGACCAGAAGAATCGTCAGTGGGTTGATTTGGGCAATGAGTACCGAAGCGAAATCCGTAAGGGTCTTAAAATCGCCGGCAAGCAGATCGCGCCTGACCTGCTGATGCTGCCTGTTGACGCTCCGGAGGCAAACTAATGAGTCGCTTAATCGTTAAATTGTTATCCGCTTCAGCAGTCGTAGCCATGCTGGGTGTTACTGGTGTTCAAGCTCAGGAGGCGCTAAGCCTTGATGAGCTCCTGCGTCGTGTTGAGCAGGGCACTGTTAAAGACAATCAGGAAAATCGTGCTCGCGAGCAACGGTTTAAAGCTTCAAAGAACGATCAACAGAAGCTTTTGAATAAAGCCAATGCTGACAAGGTTGCAGAAGAGAATCGTAGCCAGCGGCTCGAGGTCGATTTTGAAACGAATTCCGCTGAGCTTGATGTATTACAGGAAACGTATACAGAGCGTTTGGGCGACTTGAAAGAGTTGTTCGGTGTAATGCAGCAGGTTGCAGGTGATGCACGCGGTAACTTTGATCAGTCACTTACTAGCATTCAGTTTCCTGGACGCGGCGAAAAACTCGAAGCGCTGGCCAAGAAAATTGGTAGCTCTTCACAGTTGCCTTCGATGACTGAAATCGAAGGCCTGTGGTTCGAACTGCAGCGTGAGATGACTGAAAGTGGTCGTATCATTCGCTTCCCAGCCACGGTTATTACTCAGAATGGTACTGAGGAAACTATGGATGTGGTTCGAGTCGGTTTGTACAGTGTTGTTACCGATGGTAAGTACCTCAACTATGAGCCAACTACCGGGAACCTTACTGAACTGCCACGTCAGCCGGATCAGTCACGTTACACCGATAGCACCTCTGAGTTGATGGAGGCCACCAGTGGCAAAGTTCGCTTTGGTCTTGATCCCACGCTCGGTGGCGTTCTGAAATCATTCGTCGCACGGCCTAACCTAACTGAACGCGTTTCTCAGGGTGGCCTCGTTGGTTACTTGATTCTTGCTCTGGGCGCTATTGGCCTGCTGATCTCTCTGGAACGCATAGTTGTTCTGGGTATCGCAAGCCGCAAGGTGACTGCACAGTTGGCTAGTGATAGTGCCAATACCAATAATGCTTTGGGTCGTGTCTTGTCTGTCTATGAAGGGAACAAATCAGTCGATACCGAAACACTTGAGTTGAAGCTTTCTGAAGCAATCTTTAAAGAAACACCCGCACTGAATCGTGCGCTGCTCTTTATTAAGATTATTTCGGTAATTGCGCCGCTCATGGGTTTGTTGGGTACCGTGACCGGTATGATCCAGACCTTCCAGGCTATTACTTTGTACGGTACTGGTGATCCAAAACTAATGGCTGGTGGTATTTCACAGGCATTGGTTACCACGGTGCTCGGACTGGTTGTCGCTATACCAATGGTCTTGTTGCATACGCTGGTTAGTGGTCGCAGCAAGCGAATCGTTCAGGTTCTGCAAGAACAAAGCGCCGGTATTATCGCGCGCCATGCAGAAAAGAATGGCGGGTCCTGATAACAGGACGTTTTCTGAATGCCCGCCCATGAGGGCGGGCATCATCGGAGAAACGGAATAATGCTTTTTTTATTTGATGCATTTGAAGCGGTCAGAGATTTCATGACCATGGGCGGCGATGTTCTTACGTACATCGCGTGGGTTATCTTAGCCATGTGGTTGCTGATTGTTGAAAGGCTGATTTACTATCGTACCGGCTTAAAAATTCTTGGTGAGCAAACTCTGGCTACCTGGGAAGAGCGTACGGAACGACGTTCCTGGTATGCGCACGCTGTGCGTGAAGCCCTTATTTCAAAATACTCAATGGCGGCGAATCAGTCGGTGCCTGTCATCCAGACTCTGGTTGCTCTTTGTCCTTTGTTGGGGCTCATGGGTACCGTCACCGGGATGATTGAGGTGTTTGATGTGATGGCTATTTCCGGAACCGGTAATGCCCGTTCTATGGCAGCAGGCGTGTCGAAAGCAACAATCCCGACAATGGCTGGCATGGTTGGTGCTCTTTCAGGGGTATTCCTGGTCACCATGATTACCCGTACCGTTCAACGTAATGTTGAAAACATTGAAGAACATTTGACGATGGATCACTAAAGACTAGGCGGTCTTAATTAGCCGGTCTTACAAGTGTCCATTGATTGAAAGTAAAACAAGATAAAGGATAGATAATGCGCAGAGGTATAACTCAAGCTCCGGAAGAAGAAGATACTGCGATCGACTTGACGCCGATGTTGGACGTCGTGTTCATCATGCTTATTTTCTTCATCGTTACCGCGTCTTTTATCAAAGAGTCTGGTATCGATGTTAACCGTCCTGATGCGCCTACAGCGACAGTGGCTGAAAACGCAAATATTCTTATTGCGATTAATGAGAATAACGAGATTTGGATTGATCGGCGTAAAGTAGATAAGCGAGCAGTACGTGCTGTTATTGAGCGTATGCATGCGGAGAACCCTGAAGGCTCTGTTGTTATCCAGGCCGACAAAAAGGCTTACACGGAAACCGTGGTTGGGGTGATGGACTCTGCACGTCAGGCTAAAGTTTTTAACGTTTCGATTGCGGCTCTGGAAGACTAGGGCAGATTAGGGCAGAGCAGGATGACCGTGAGTTTTAGCTCCGGCAATTTTGCTTAAGTACCGGTCGAGTATAGAGACAGGATGACTATTTTATGAATGTTGCGGCACTAACTCGTTACGCAATTGCGTTCGTCACGGCAACCGTTGTGACCTTTATGTTGATCTGGATGATGCAGCTCCTTATTTCAACAGGTGAGAAAGCATTGGGCAAGAAGACGGATTTTAAATTCGTCGATTTCGTTCGTATTAAGCGTGACGAGACAGTTAATGCAGAAGATAACAAGCCTGATAAACCGGATGAGCCAGAGACACCGCCACCTGATGCGCCTCCGCCTCAGATGGATAACGTCGACACCAGTCAGGCCGTAAACATGACTCCCGTATCCGGAGGCATCAAAATTGAAGCCGGCGTTGGCGGGTTCCAGATCGTAGATGGCGATTATTTGCCGATCGTTAAAGTTGCGCCTATCTATCCACGTCGTGCAATGACCCGTGGGGTTGAGGGCAACTGTCTGATCGAGTTTACCGTGACTAAGTTGGGCACCGTGCGCGATGCTGTAGCCGTTGAGTGTTCAAGCACCTTGTTCCAGCGCGCCTCAGTGAATGCTGTGCTTAAGTTTAAATACAAACCACGCGTTGTGGATGGCAACCCGATTGAAGTTCCGGGTGTCCAACACGTTATTACCTACAAGCTCGAGGACTAA
>CBDTTT010000027.1:0-11042 GCA_965363345.1 uncultured Chromatiales bacterium | reverse complement strand
ATAACAGCCGATACCCCAGCCCAAGGTTCACTGTGAAAAAACTGTCGCCGACAAAGTCTGTCGAACCCAAACCGCCGACCAAATATAAGGCGCTATTGAAAACCTTGTTCTTTCCGAAGAACGCCTCACCAGGCAGAATGTTGTAGCCAAGGTTAATATTCCAATAGGTAAACTCTCGCTCATCATCAGTAAAAAGTGGCGCGGAACCACTCAACTTTTCGAAGTCCGTCAAGCCTGCTTTACTAGACCCGTAATTGGCTTCGACAAATACATCTTCCGTAACGTGATAGGCAGCTTTGATACCGACGACTGTATCGAAACCAAAGCTTTGGACACTAAGCACACCGAAATACGCACCAATCTCGAAATTCTCAGTATCCATATCCGCACGACGAACCTCGCGGCGCTCGACCGAAGGATCAATCACCTGGTCGTCGCTACGCGACGCATCCTGAGCAATAGCCACCGAACCGAAGCCCGACAAACCTGCCAATATTAGAAAAACACCGAGAAACCGAGTTTCCATTCGTTTACATCCTCATTCTCGCCCCGGCTGCCGAATACATAGTAGTTTTTGTATTCGCCCCGAAACAAAATTTTTCGTGTCACATAAGCCTTAACACCAAACCCTACAATTGCGGCCTGATCCTTACGGTCTTCTGCCTGCACCAAAGTTGCCTTCGGCTCAACCCGTATTACACCTGTTCCTAAACTAAAAAAAGGTGACGCACGCCACCTTGGGAAAAATGTATGAACAATATTTGCCGCCAGAATGTTCCCATCAGATATATCGCCCAAAAGCTGCGATACAGCAATCTCTGCTGAAAGATTGCGGGTAAAGGAGTAACTGAGATAACCGGAAAGGACATTGGCACCACCAAAATCACCACCCATAAAGCCGGTTTCCCAGCGATGATTAGTGTATTCCGTCAGGTTGCCGTCATTGTATTCCGTCAGTTCGCCGTCATCCTGCAGAGTCTGGCGCATCTGCTCGAGAGCAACCCAGCCCTCTTTGCCACTGCTCGTGCGCACCTGAACCCAATCGGTACGCCGGCGCATTACCTCAACTTTCGCGCCACGCTCTGCGACATCGAAAATCGGATAACCACGACCGGGACCGGTGTGCAGATCAATGTACGGGTCAATAATATCAACCTGCTCATACAGCTTCTCAGCCTGTACCGCAGAAGAAAAAATCACCAGTAGCAGAATTATTGTCGGGGTTACAAGCCGCATACTTTAGTTCTCAGGAGCATCAAACGGATTATTGTAGTACTGCGCGCCAATATCTACCCATTCAGCAATTAACTTGAGTTCTGCGGGAGAAAGCCAGCCTTCATGCGAACCACCCGACTCAAATTTAGAGAAGAATCGACCTGAATTAAACGCATTACCGGGTGTTAACGACCGACTCACGCCAACCGGCACCAGAATTGGCTGATCAAACTCATCCAGTTCGCCAGTATCGACCAACAAATTTGTCAAACCACCCAAACCATCATCAACCAACTGATTATCACCGGCGGCTAGCTCACGATAGGCCTTGTAATGATTATTGTTCTGATCTGATTGCCCTTCAGACAAATCCAGATAAGCCGGAGCATCTTCCATCAGACCCGTCACTATATTTAACTGAGTTACATGACAGGAAGCACATTGCCTGTCCATGCCACTGGCGTCCACAGTAGGTCGTAGCAACGACCAAAGTGGATGAATATTCTCTTCGTAGTTAATCACAATACGACAAGCACTTTCCCACTGGATATCACAGGCACCGGATATTGGAGGCGGTGTCTCAAGCTCCGCGTAAGCATAGGTGAAAGGAGCTGCCGGCGCACCAATAGCGGGCGTCCAATAATCTGCATACTCAATATCAGTGCTGGCGTTCAATGCAGTGCAATTGTCAGTAGCACAACTCACCCGCGTGCGGGTCTCGGCCATCGTTTCTCCGATGAATGGCGCCAGAGTTGCTGTCGCGTTAACAAACTGGCTGCCAGTAGCTCCCGGGTATGCTGACGGAAAGGCACCAGAACGACCGTGCGAAACATCAGAATCGTTATCGTGACAACCGTGGCAGGTCACTTCAGTACCTGGCAAAACCTGCAACCAGTTGTCATGATCCTGTCCCGGTAGCGTCTTACCATTTACATCCAATAGCTCAAGTCCCAACGGCACATTAGCTGGCACACGAACCCTGATCGAACCATCCGGTTCGATGGGCGCGTAAGCAATAATTTCTCGCATACCAAAGAAACTGGTGACGCCAAATGCAGAGTTTGGCAAATCAAGTATCTCTTCATCGGGTATTGAAGCAGGCTTAACAATTCGTACAAATCGTGCGGCACGCTGATCAGCTGGCACAGCAAGCGGGTCTGCATAAGACGCAATATCAGGAACCCGGGTATCAACCCCGTCAACATCATAGATACTGCGGACACTTAAGATACCCCAGCCATCTGCAGCTAAATCCGGGTATGAGGAAAGAGCATAAGTACGATCAAAAATAATATCCGGTCTTGACCGCTCTTGAGCAGCAACTATATCGGTAAACCAGAAACCAGATTGAGCCAGGACCACCGGCCGCTGAGTGTCTTCATTGCGGCTATATATCCAGATACTGTAGATGGGAGGTGGTTGCCGATCCAGATCAACGCTAGCCAAAGAGCAGAACTGCGCCTCGTTATTTTTGTTATACCCTAAACACGGGCTCCAACTCACAAATACGCGATTTGTGCCATCCCATAGAGGAAATGCCGATGCATAACGCCCACCCAGTGACGGACCCGGCTCTGTATTTACGTCATTTATCGAAACGATCGTCTGTGCGCGCCCCGAAATGCCGGCCGCGCTCGCCACCGGCTGAGTATTTTCGACAAAGTTATTAACGTCTATGGCAACCACCTGGCCACCTTCATAGGTGCCGGTGCGCGGACGAATAATTGCAATAACTTTTCCGTCTGGTGCCTGACGAGGCTGTATAAACTCAACGAAGTTTTGACCGGTACCTGTGAAATGACTTTTCGAGCCATACAGCAGTTCAATGCCGGTGCCATCAGGGTTTATGCGATACAAGTCCAACTGATCAACATTGTTACCCTGTTCCCAGCGGGTAAACATGACCTGGCCATTACTAAGAATCGACGGATAAAAATCATGACTACGACCAAACGTTATCTGGTGAATCTCATTACCATCGTCATTCATGACGTGCAGTAAAAATGCTGCCTCATTACGACTTTCTTCAAGAATAGGAAACTGACCACGGCCCTCATCAATCAGCACTTCGGCCGTTTGCGTCTGGCGAGTCGAGCTAAATACGATACGACCATCGGGAAGATATTGTGGGAAGCGATCGTGGGCCTGCTCGGCAACGCCAATATCTCCAATAACGCGACGCAGCGAGCTATTTTTAAATTGATACTCCCAAATATTCCAGCTAGGAAGATCTTCTTCATCCACCCCGGGAAGAATCGGAGTGCGCATTGAGAACAGCATCCGGGTGCCATCAAAAGAAACACTGAGGTCTCTAATATCGGCAAAGTTACCTGCTACACCAGCCGTAATATTCTTTTCTTCAGCAGCCGTTGAGGCACGCTCACGCACATATAATGCGGCACCCGGTTCTGCTGCTGATAAATTTGTCACTCCGGAGCCAGGCATCATCGGATCATCAGCGGGAGGTACCGGCCGCTTTACAAAGGCAATAGGCACATCGACCACAACCGGGTCGGCATCCTGCCCTCCAGCTATATCAACACCATCGCCGCCGCCGCAGGCAACAAGCCCGACCGCTATAGAAATAACAGTCGTATATATGGCAGCACGACGCAAAGCGCTTTGTGCTTCAGCAATCCTTAGTAAATTTTTCATATGTTCCTCACAACTCTGGTTGCGTACTTCTCGCGAAAATACATTCTGACCCAGAGAGCCCTACAATTAGTCGACCTAGTTAACGTAATCCAGCGTTGCTTATCAGAACTGTGAACGCCATCACAGAATGCACTCGTTCCCGGCAACAAACTGGCATTCAGCTAAAGAACTGTTCGGTTTAGGAACAAACTTTATGAAAGAATTAAATAACAGACAGCTAACACTGTGTAGCTCAGCTGCTAACAAGCAGCCCTCGAGATTACTGCTAATGGCACTATTGCTGCTGGCAGGCATTGTTGTATCTACAGCCAATGCCGTACCTCATAGTTCACGCGAGAAAGCGAAACGCATCCATGACCGGATCGCAGGTGTTCCTCCAAGTGCAGAAGTCCTGAACGATATGGCAGGCCTGATCGCAGCCGGACAGCCACTTGAAGCAGCACAACTTGCGATCGATAACGACAACTTCTACAACGTCACGCTAAAAACTCATGTAGCGCCATGGACAAATCGTGACCAAACACAGTTTGTTGATCTAAACGATTACATTGCAACAGTCATAGGCATGGTCTACGCCGACGATGATTTCAGAGATATTCTAAGCACCAACATCCTCTATACCTACACAGGCAATAATCAGGATGTGGCAGACTATTCCGCAAACAACAATCAACATTATCAAGATATCGAGGCCGCCAATATAAACATTGGTGCAGCATTGAAAGCCAACGAATTTGAACCTGTTCCGCAACAAGGGCTGAATGGCTTACCCCTAGGAGGTACCTCCGGAGTACTGACGTCGCGGGCTGCTGCAGAAGCGTTCTTTGTTGCGGGCACTAACCGAGCAATGTTCCGGTTTACGATGCTTAACCATATGTGTCTAGACCTGGAGCAGGTTCAAGACGGCACCCGTGTTCCCGACCGGATTCGTCAGGATATAACGCGCAGCCCCGGTGGCGACAGCCGCATCTATATGAACAGCTGCATTACCTGCCATGACGGCATGGACCCAATGGCCGGCGCGTTCGCATTCTACGATTTCAATACTGGTACCGGTCGCATCGAATACACGCCGGATAACGTCCAAGCGAAGTACACGCAGAATAGCCTTAACTTTCCGTTTGGCTATATCACTGTTGATGAAAGCTGGATTAACTACTGGCGCGACGGACCGAATCAGTGGATTGGCTGGGAAAACGGCTTACCCGGGAAAGGTACTGGTGCCGCGAGCATGGCAACTGAAATGGCGCACAGTCAGGCGTTTGCACAATGCCATGTCGAAAAAGTCTTCGAAACTGTTTGCCTGCGTGAGCCAGCAAATTCTGCTGACCGCAGCCAGATAGATTCAATGGTAGGCGACTTTAATGCTAGCCATAATTTGAAAGAACAATTCAAAGAAGCCGCCGTGCACTGCATGGGCGACGAGGAGACTACCTGATGAAAACTTTCAGACTCCGTAAATTAAAAGCACCGCTGCTACTTGCACTCGTCGTGGTACTCAGCGCGTGTGGTGGTGGTGAAGAAACCGTAACCAACGAACAAGCGCCGGCAGAAGCAAAGCAGCAGCCTTATTCAGGACCGGCCGCACAAACTGCAGATATTCTGGCTTTTAAGCTAAATGTCTGGGACAACCTGCGCACGGACGAGCGTTGCAGTCGTTGTCATGTTGACGGCGATCAAGCCCCTTATTTTATGCGTGATGACAACATCAACCTTGCTTATGGCGAAGCCATAGGACTGGTCAATCGTTCATCACCTTTTGAATCGCGTTTGGTTACCAAAGCAGGCGGCGGTCATAACTGCTGGCTCGAAAGCAATGTAGCCTGTGCTGATGTGATTCTGCGTTGGGTTGAAGCCTGGCTGAGTGTCGGAGGTGAAACTGCTGGACGACAGATTCAGATCGCCGCGCTTCCCCCCGAACAAATACGCGAGCGCACGCCTAAAATTCAGCTGCCGGAAACATCTGCGGAATTCGAAAGCAGCAAGCTATATGCGGACGTACAGCTTTGGTGTTCAGACTGTCATAGTCGCGATGCCGCAAGCCCACGCAAACCGTACTTTGCCGACACTCAATCAGGTGCTGAGGCATATGCGGGGATTGTTCCAAAAATTAATCTAGAGAGTCCGGAGCAAAGTCGCATCGTTGAGCGCCCCCGAGACGAAGGTCATGGTTGTGAAGCTCAAAACTGCGCCACTTATGCCAGCACTCTCGAACAAGATATCGCTGCGTTTGCAGCCAGTCTGGGAGCGCCTGTTTTCGATGCCGACCTAGTGGCCAGCGCAGCCGTTGTTATTGCTGAAGATGGCATCGTTGCAGCTGGTGGCAATCGCCATGAGACAGACCTTATAGCACTCTATGAGTTCAAAGCGGGAGAAGGCTTTACCGCACTCGATACAAGTGGTATCGACCCGGCTACCAATCTCACGCTTAGCAGCGAAGACCTCTGGATGAGTAACTGGGGACTAGAGTTTGATGGCGGCAATAACAAAGCACAGGCTCTTGTTGAAGATAGTGAAAAACTTCATGACCTCATTCGTGCAACAGGTGAGTACACTATTGAAGCTTGGGTCGTTCCCGGTAACGTATCACAGGAAGATTCGAATATTATTAGCTACTCCGGCAGCACTGAGTTACGCAACTTCACACTGGGCCAAACGCTTTATAACTACGACTTTTATAATCGCAGCGCCACCACAGATAGCAATGGTGAAGATGCACTCTCTACTGCAGATGCAGATCAGGACTTGCAGGCCGTACTTCAACATGTAGTGCTGACCTACAGCCCTATAAGTGGTCGACGCATTTTCGTTAACGGCATCTCAACCGATGACGTTGACCCTGCTCTAGCTGGAGAAATCAGCAACTGGTCCAATGGCTTTGCCTTGGTTCTGGGTAACGAAGTATCTGGCAATCGGCCTTGGGTTGGTCAGATAAGAATGCTGGCAGTTCACAACCGCGTGCTCACCGAAGCACAGATTACTCAGAATGCCGATATTCCACCAGGACAGAAATACTTCCTGATATTCAATACAGACCGTTTCACTGGTCTAAGCGATAGCTACGTCCTTTTCGAAGTGAGTCAATTCGACGAATACAGCTATTTGTTCGCCGAACCGAAGTTCGTACTATTGGGCGGCAACCAATCGCCTGGATCAATTCCGATACGCGGCATGCGCATTGGTATCAATGGCATCATTCCAAGAACAGGACAGATTTTTGGCAATATCGATACGACGGTTACCGATCTGAACTATCCTGCCGAAGGCTTCCCGATATCACGATTAGGCACTCTGGTAAAACTAGGGTCGGGCATTGATGTAGATGAATTCTATCTATCATTTGAGCAGCTGGGCACAACCATGAATGCCTATACGGATCTGGGTTCCCTTGCTCCACCGAGCTCCATAGACGAACTAACAGCACCTGAAGTTGGTTTCCGCCTCTTTGATGAAATCTACGCCACGATGGCGCAACTAACAGGCGTGCAGTCGACAGCCACAGGCAACAACGATAGCTATCCGGATGTGCGTGAGACCTATCTAAGTGTTCGTCAGCAACTCCCGGCAACCGTTGACGCTGATGGATTCCTCGGCGCGCATCAGGCTGGCGTGGCACAAATCGCAATCGAGTATTGCAACGCATTGGTCGACGACACCACGCTGCGCGATAACTTCTGGCCTGACTTCAGCTTCCCGCCAACCAACACAGGCACATTCAATATCAGCAATTGGCTAGGCACAGAAACCCAGCGTGAAGACATTGTGGGCCCGCTAGTAACGAAGTTCTTAGGAACCAACCTTGATTCACAGCCGTTGGTTGGCAGTGTTACAAGTACTGCACCGAAAAACCTACCTGACAATGACGGCAACGATACAACCATCAAACCTGACATGACGATCAAAGGTGAACTGAATTCACTCATCGTTGATCTATCTGCATGCGGCAATTCTTGTGCTGAAGGGCGCGTAGAAACCATCGTTAAGGCAACCTGTTCAGCAACGCTCGGCAATGCCGGCATCATGATGCAATAACAGGAAGGATCCTGATATGAAAAATAAAACCTTCTCTGTAGATGAAGCTCTCAAGCACCCCGATCACTCGCGGCCTAAAACCCGTCGTGAATTTATTTCACAGGGTTTTATGACTGGTTCTGCAACGGTCGCTGGTGCAAATCTACTCAATATTTTTAGTCACTCGAACAGTGCTTTTGCTGATCTAGCCGGCGATATTGATATACTGCGCGCACCTGGAATCTGTGATCTGAAAAATGCAGGCGCTGGCAAAATACCGTTCATCTGCTTTGATCTTGCCGGCGGCGCCAACATCTCCGGATCTAATGTGCTCGTAGGTGGACCTGAAGGTCAGGACGACCTGTTGTCCACTGCCGGATACAGCAAATTGGGCTTGCCTGGTGATCGACTGCCCGGTGGCATAGACGGTAATGGCGGCGACTTCGTTAACCGTGAGCTCGGACTAGCATTTCATTCAGAAAGCGCGATGCTGCAAGGTATTCTCGAAAAACTGAATCAAGTAGGCGGTGGCGCACAAGCCAGCATTAACGGTGCGGTAATACCCGCCCGCTCAGACAATGACACCAGCAACAACCCACATAACCCTATGTATGCCATCGCACAAAATGGCGGCTACTCTTACGGTGCGTTGTTGAACCTTATCGGGTCACGCAATTCGGACTCCGGCGGCAACTCAATGCCTGGCGGAGCCTCGCTCAATCCCGCATTTATCGATCCGACTATGCGTCCGACAAAGGTTGACCGACCCAGTGATGTAACCGGATTGGTTGATACCGGAAAACTTGTTGGTCTGCTGAATAAAGACGATGCCGTGCGCGTCATGGAATCCATCCAACGCATCAGCGATATGAAACTAACAGCAACTGACACTAAAGTTGCACAGGATGCCGAACTAAAACGCATGATTCGCTGCGCCTATGTTCAGTCGGCTCACCTGACTGACAAGTACGCCAGTGAAGACCCGGCAGACAATGGTGTTTCACCGCTGCTCAACCCAGCTAAAGATGCAAACATTCGTTCATTGTTTACCGACAACGAAATCCAGAACGATAACGAGTTCCGTAAAACAGCAGCTATCATGAAAATGGTGATTAACGGGTTCGCTTCGGCGGGCACAATTACCATGGGTGGTTACGACTATCACACAGGTGACCGGGCAACCGGTGAGCAACGTGATCTGCGTGCTGGTAGATGCATGGGTGCCTGTCTGGCCTATGCACACCTCGTTGGCGTTCCGTTGATGATGTATGTATTTAGTGATGGTTCAGTTGCCAGCAATGGCATGCCGGATAATTCTGCCATAGGTAATGGCAAAGGCCAGTGGACTGGTGATAACTCATCGACGGCCGCAAGCTTTTTCCTCGTATACAATCCTGGATCAAAGCCGCAGCTGCTTAGTGGCGGAGCCTACAGCCTATCCGAAGCTCAGCACCAACAGCTGGGGCATATGCGGCGCGATGCTTCAACCGAAACAGCCAGCCGTTATCCTGCTGCAAACAGCGTAGACCGCCTGGTCGAAACTGTGGTGCTCAACTATATGGCACTGCATGGTGACGTCGGTCGCTTTACTGCGCTAAATCACGGCCTCGGAAGCTCACCAGAGGACATCGATCGGCAAACCGCATTTCAACCTATTGTTAACGGCACCATAATTCCGCCGACGTAACCAGTTTATTTGCAACGAGTCAGAATGAGGTAGCATAGAGCTACCAATCTACTCGGAGACAAACGCAATGGAACATTTCATTGTCACAATGTGTGCCAAATCTGGTCAGGAAGACAAAGTAGCCGCCTACTATCAAAGTATCGGGCCATACATCGAGAAAGCCGAAGGGTTTCTTGGTAGAACCGTCATGCAGTCGAACCCCGGCTCGATGGCGGAGGACGTACTTAAAAGAATTACGCCCGAAGAAGCCGCTAAACACCCAGCGCATGATGATGATGATAAGTCAGCTCAATTTGTTGTCCATGAAAAATGGGAATCCAAAGAGGCGCGTTGGAATTTTGGGAGCACTTTAAACATCGACCGCCGAACTGAGCTATTCCCTTACATTCTTGCAGCACACACACATGAGTACTACACAGATGTTACTCATGCTTCCGCATAGACAGCTCAATTACCCGGAGTTTTAGGTAATGGATAGTCTCATTTTTCTAATTATCATCGGTGTCCTATTGGCTTTTGTCATAGGCATCTATAACCGATTAGTAAAATTGCGTAATCAGGTGCGTAGCGGTTTCGCTCAAATTGATGTCGAACTTACCCGACGCCATGACCTTATTCCCAATCTTGTTGCTAGCGTCCAGGGCTACATGAAACACGAACGTGAAACACTGGATGCCGTTGTCACGGCACGTAACGAAGCGGCGCAAGGGCTCAAACGAACAGATCCAACAGATCCGGTAACAATCAAAAATCTGGCGACCGCGGAAGCAACACTGTCGAGTGGACTCGGCAAACTATTTGCACTAATGGAAAACTACCCGGATCTGAAAGCCAATCAAAACATGCTCAATCTACAAGACAAGTTGAGCGCTACCGAAAATACCCTGGCCTTCTCGCGCCAGGCTTTTAACGACGCCGTCATGACCTATAACACCTCATGCGAAAGCTTTCCGGCAAATGTGTTCGCCGGCTTTTTTGGCTTTTCCCCTGCAGGGTTTTTCAGAGTCGACAGCGCCGAAGTACGCGATGCACCGGATGTTTCATTCACCTGAAAACTGTCTAAAAGTGGCATTTACGAACCTCTGCGCACTTATAAAAGTCCTATATCCTGCTTCCCGGCTTTAAATATCCATATCTGTATAGAAATCCGTCATAAATTCGTCTAAAAAACGTCGTTTTTTGCTTAAATCACATGTTTCTTACGACATAGATAAAGATAACTTATATTTAAAAACAATAAGTTACAAAAACTTCATACAAAAGACTTCAACATAAGAAAAAATTACGCTAAATTGACCTCAAATGACGGGTTCAAGGACGAACCCGGAAATACAATCCGACAGAGCCTCATCAAGAAGACTCACGGAAAGCAACAACAGGGATGAAGCTATGAAAAAATTGTCAGTATTGATCGCCGCTATCGCTCTTTTAGCAACCGTTGGCACAGCATCCGCACAGACTAAGGTCGAACGCC
>CBDTTT010000026.1:0-11106 GCA_965363345.1 uncultured Chromatiales bacterium | reverse complement strand
TGGAGCATTCAGCGAAGAAGTTCGTCTAAGTGAAATCAACAAGCTTACTGATGACCTAATCGATGTAGATGCTCTGAAGCGAGCTGGTTTTGTTTCTCCACGTGTTCTGAAAGTGAAAATTATTCTTTCGGGTACTGTTGAGAAAGCATTAAAGATCAAAGGTCTGTCTGTAACTAAGGGTGCCAAGGCTGCTATTGAAGCTGCCGGCGGCTCTATAGAGGACTAACGGTTAAAACCGTTTTCAGATAAATGGCAAAAAATAAACTAGTCAATCCGGCAGCAGCATTAGGCGAAGCGTCACGCTTTGCCAATTTGCGGTCTCGCCTGGCATTTTTGGCTGGCGCATTGATCGTTTATCGTATCGGAACGTTTATTCCTGTGCCGGGTATTGACCCAGTTGCACTTGAGCAAATGTTCTCGCAGCAGTCCGGCACTATCCTGAGTATGTTTAACATGTTCTCTGGTGGTGCTCTGCAGCGTCTTAGTATCATGGCACTGGGTATCATGCCGTATATTTCAGCCTCTATTATTATGCAGATGGCTGGCGTAGTTGTTCCAACTCTTGCCCAGTTGAAGAAAGAGGGTGAGGCAGGTCGTCGCAAGATTACGCAGTACACTCGATATGGAACAGTTGTGTTGGCTTCGTTCCAGTCAGTTGGTGCAGCGGTAGCTTTACAAAATCAGGGTGTTGTATTGGCCCCCGGTCCGAGCTTTGTATTTACAGCATCTATTACTCTGGTCACCGGAACCTTGTTTCTAATGTGGCTGGGTGAGCAGATTACAGAACGTGGTATCGGCAACGGTATTTCGATGATTATTTTGTCGAGTATTATCGCTGGTTTGCCGTCGGCTGTCGGCGGAACGCTGGAGCTTGTGAATACCGGTGAACTATCAGCAGCTATTGCGATAATTCTCTTTGCACTTGTGGTCGCTGTTACTTATGGTGTCGTGTTTGTCGAGCGTGGTCAGCGTCGTATTACCGTTAACTATGCGAAGCGTCAGCAGGGCCGCAAGATGTATGCGGGCCAAACAACGCATTTACCATTTAAGCTGAATATGGCAGGTGTTATACCGCCGATTTTTGCTTCTAGTTTGATTCTGTTTCCGGCAACCATCGCAAGTTGGTTCGGAACCAGTGAAGGTATGGGCTGGTTACAGACTTTGGCGGCAAGATTGTCCCCGGGTCAGCCGATCTATATTTTGATGTATGCATCACTGATCATGTTTTTCTGCTTTTTCTACACAGCGTTGGTGTTTGACTCACGTGAAACAGCAGACAACCTGAAGAAATCAGGTGCATTCGTTCCGGGTATCCGTCCTGGTGTTCAGACAGCTGAGTACATTGATAAAGTACTGACCCGTTTGACCTTCTGGGGTGGTATGTACATCACTTTGGTGTGTTTGTTACCCGAGTTCATGATTCTTTACTGGCAAGTGCCGTTCTACTTCGGTGGTACGTCATTGCTTATTATCGTTGTGGTTACCATGGATTTCATGGCCCAGCTTCAGGCTCATATGATGTCTCATCAATATGATGGCATGCTGAAGAAAGCAAATTTAAAAGGCTACGGCCGCACAGGGCAGGCCTGATAATCAGGTCTATCTAGGAGTACTGAGATGAAAGTTAGAGCTTCTGTAAAACGTATGTGCAGAAACTGCAAAGTAGTTCGCAGGAACGGTGTTGTGCGCGTCATTTGTTCATCAGATCCACGTCATAAACAACGTCAGGGTTGATTCGGAGATTAAGTAATGGCCCGTATTGCTGGCATAAATATTCCCCTTAACAAGCATATCAATATTGCTTTGACAGACATTTTTGGTATCGGCCGTACTCGTGCTGACCAGGTTTGTGCTGCTGCAAATGTAGCGCTTGATGTGCGCGTTAAGGATTTGAGTGAAGGTGAGGTTGAAAACCTTCGTACTGAGGTGGCACGTTTCACCGTTGAAGGCGATCTTCGACGTGAAAACTCACTCGCAATTAAACGTCTGATGGATTTAGGCTGTTACCGGGGCATTCGTCATCGCCGTGGTTTACCGCTTCGTGGTCAGCGTACAAAAACGAACGCACGCACTCGTAAAGGGCCGCGTCGTCCGATCCGACGATAGTCTTAAGAATTTAAGTCTATAGATACGGCACTGGTTTTAAGCTGCAATTAGTTACTGGATTACGGTATGGCAACGGAAAAAGCAAAGAAAAAGGTGAAGAAGAGTGTGGTTGATGGTATCGCCCATATTCACGCATCTTTCAATAACACAATTATTACGATCACCGATCGTCAGGGTAATGCTCTGACTTGGGCGACTGCCGGGGGCTGTGGCTTCCGTGGTTCTCGTAAGAGCACGCCTTTCGCAGCCCAGGTTGCGGCTGAAAAGGCAGGTATTGCTGCTCTGGAGTATGGCCTTAAGAACCTCGAAGTAAGAGTTCGTGGTCCCGGTCCTGGTCGTGAATCAGCGGTTCGTGCATTGAATGCAGCTGGCTACAAAATCACTAATATTGAGGATGTAACTCCTATTCCTCACAACGGATGTCGACCGCCTAAAAGACGGCGTGTGTAAGGTACAGAATAATGGCTAGATATCTCGGACCAAAATGTAAGCTTTCGCGTCGCGAAGGTACGGATCTTTTCCTGAAGAGTGGCGTTAGGCCGCTTGAAGCGAAATGTAAACTCGAAGTTCTACCCGGCGGCAATGCTTCACAGCGTCGTGGTCGTTTGTCGGATTACGGTTTGCAGTTGCGTGAAAAGCAGAAACTACGCCGTATGTATGGTGTTCTGGAGAAGCAGTTCCGTGGCTACTATAAAAAGTCGGCCCGCACCAAGGGTTCTACCGGTGGCAATTTGATTAAATTGCTCGAAGGTCGTTTGGATAACGTTGTTTATCGTATGGGCTTTGCCTCAACTCGTGCTGAAGCACGTCAGTTGGTCAGCCATAAATCGATTTTGGTAGATGATGTAGTGGTGAATATTCCTTCTTTCCAGGTTGTCGGTGGCTCAACTGTTTCTATTCGGGAAAAATCGAAGAAACAGGGCCGCATCGAGAACGCTCTTGAGATCGCCCGTCAGGTCGGTTTTCCGGAGTGGGTCGAAGTGGACGAGAAAGCACTCGTTGGGGTGTTCAAGGCTGTGCCTGAACGCGAAGATGTATTGCCTGATATCAACGAAAACCTTGTTGTTGAGCTTTACTCTAAGTAAGTAAGCAGGAGACCGCAGTAATGCAAGATTCAAATGATTTTTTGAAGCCCCGTACAGTTAGGGTTGAGCAAAAGAGCGATGATGACCGTCGCGCTAGAGTTATTTTAGAGCCGTTTGAGCGTGGCTATGGCCATACTCTGGGTAATGCTCTTCGCCGTATTCTGCTTTCAAGCATGCCTGGTGCTGCTGTAGTCGAAGCTGATATTGAAGGCGTGCTTCATGAGTACACCAGCATTGAAGGTGTTCAGGAAGACGTAGTTGAGATTCTCCTTAACCTGAAAGCAGTAGCAATCACCATGCATTCACGTGACAGGGTTGAACTTACTCTTCACAAGAAAGGCCCTGGTCCTGTTACTGCTGGTGACATTCAGATTGATCACGACATTGAGGTCGTTAACCCAGACCTCGTTATCGCAAATCTGACGAGCAATGGCGAACTAAAAATGGTTCTGACTGTAGAAGCCGGACGCGGTTATCGTCCTGCTACTCAGGTTGTTAATCTGGAAGGTCAGACTGGCCAGATTGGTAAGCTGCAGCTTGATGCATCTTTCAGCCCTGTTCGTAAGGTTACTTACAGCGTTGAAGCAGCTCGCGTTGAGCAGCGTACCAACCTTGATAAGCTAATTATCGATATCGAAACCAACGGTACTATCGATCCTGAGGAAGCTATCCGCCGTGCTGGTAGTATTCTTAAAGATCAGTTAGACGTATTCGTTGACCTTCAGGGACAGGATGAAGCTGCAGCAGCTGCCGCAGAGTCTCAGATTGATCCAATTCTACTTCGCCCGGTTGATGAGCTGGAACTTACTGTTCGTTCAGCTAACTGCTTGAAGGCCGAAAACATTAATTACATCGGTGATCTTATTCAGCGCACCGAAGTCGAACTGCTTCGCACACCTAACCTTGGCAAAAAGTCTCTGACCGAGATCAAGGAAGTTCTTGCGAGTCACGGTTTGGCTTTGGGTATGCATGTTGAGAACTGGCCACCCGCCAGCCTTGCACAAGACGAAGTAGCTGCATAAGCACCTTTTAAGTTTAGGAAAGAACAATGCGACATAAGAAATCCGGCCGTCAGTTAGGGCGCAACAGTAGCCACCGTAAGGCGATGTATCGCAACATGGCATCTTCATTGATCATGCATGAAACGATTCGTACTACCGTGCCTAAAGCGAAAGAACTTCGCCGTGTTATCGAGCCTATGATTACCTTGGCTAAAGAAGATAGCGTCTCAAATCGTCGTTTGGCTTTTAGTCGTCTGCGCGATAAAGCATCTGTCGGTAAGTTGTTCCGTGAGCTTGGTCCTCGCTTTAAAACACGCCCGGGTGGTTACCTGCGTATTTTGAAAATGGGTCATCGTCCAGGTGACGCAGCTCCAATGGCTTTGGTTCAGTTGATGGATCAGCCTGTTGAAGCGGAGTTGGTAGAAGACGCTGCAAAATAGATCGTTCTAAGTTTATTTGAACGAAAAGAAACCCTCGCTTTGCCGAGGGTTTTTTCGTTTATACAGTTTGCCTTTAGTTGTGATGTGCGAAAGCAGCGCGGGTCAGGTTGTCTGAGCCGTCCACTGTAACGGTGATATTGTCTTCTATCCGGATTCCACCATTGGTTCGCAGTTGTTCGACACGAGTCCAGTCGACGTGAGCGCCGGCAGGGGTCTTCCGCAGCTGCTCAAGCAGCACTGGTATAAAGTAAATTCCGGGTTCGATTGTGAGTACCATTCCGACCTGGAGAATGCGGGTCATACGTAAATTGGACTGATTTTCCGGCGGCATCGCTCTTTTCCCCGAAACGTCTGCCATATGACCACCCATATCATGAACCTGGAGGCCCAGCATATGACCCAAGCCGTGCGGGAAGAAAGCGTTGGTCACGTTTTCCTCAATCATGGTTTCGGGCGTCAGATTAACTACACCATGCCTATTTAGGATATCTGCGATACCCAGATGAGCAGCATGTTGTGCATCGCCGAACGACACGCCGGGCACTATCTGCTCACAGAGCTGGAGCTGTAGGCTTTCAAGTGACTCGATCAGCTCGTTAAATGCAGAGTCCTTTGAGTAGGTTCGGGTTATGTCAGAGGCATAACCATTCATCGCGGTGCCGGCATCTATTAAGAGGCTCTGAGGGTTCCTATCGTGAGTTCGCCGCTCGTAATGCAGTGTCGCAGCATTTTCGTTACAGGCGACGATGTCCGGGTAGGGTAGTTCATGTTCGCTGCAGCCGGCTGCACGCATAAATTCCATATGGATTTCGAAGCCGCTGGCACCGGATTCAAAGGCGGCTTTCGCGGCCATATGTGCCGGTATAGCTATATGCGTGGCTGCTTTGATGCAATCAACCTCATAGGCCGTTTTTATACTGCGATGGAAGTGCAGGAAGTTGAGAAGCTTTTCCTGGTTCACGTTCTTGCCGGAATCTGCCGGGTCAATAACGCCGGTTTTCCGAGGTAGTTTTTCAATAACCCGCTCAGCTTGTTTAAGCCCGCTATGTATTTCTATTTCAAAATGCTGGAGGTATGACTCGTCCGGTAGCTCAGGCGCGGCATGCCAGAAGTCGTCGGGCACAAGCAAAATAAGTTTCGGCTTTCTCCCGGTTTCAAAAACAAGCCAGCTGTCTGCAATACCAAATAATGGCAACCACTGCAGGAGATGCGGGTTAGGCTTGTGTGGATAGTGTTGATCATCAAGAAATACGGGTAGCTGTTCGCCATTGGCCAGAAGGATGGCCTTAAAGCCGCAGTGCTGGAGTGCTGCTTCGTAGCGCCGTGTGAGTTCCTGAATATGGTCAGCATAACTGGCAGGCGCTTTTTGCAGGATTATATTTGGGTTCATGTACGGCACTATAGCAATCTGCAGAATCAATGTTGCCGGCAATAATGTCATTCGCCGAGATGCAGTCGCCAATATGATTTATGATTACGGTTGGCTTAACAGATTAAAGACGTCACGATGACAGATACAGTCCTTACAGGCATCACAACGACGGGCACACCTCATTTAGGCAACTATGTAGGTGCTATACGTCCCGCCATCACTGCCAGCCAAGATGCGGCAACAAATTCATTCTATTTCCTAGCTGACTATCATGCTTTGGTTAAGAACCAGGATCCTGAGCGCCTGCGTCAGTCTAGTTTGGAAGGAGCTGCTACCTGGCTGGCTCTTGGCCTTAATACGGATGAGGCAACATTTTATAGGCAGTCCGATATCCCCGAGATACCGGAGTTGATGTGGATTATTAGTAGTCTTACCGCGAAGGGCTTGATGAATCGTGCCCATGCTTATAAAGCAGCGGTCGCGTCTAATGATGATGCCGGAGACCGTGATCCCGATGCGGGTATTACCATGGGGCTATTCAGCTATCCGGTATTGATGGCAGCCGATATTCTGATGTTTAGCGCTAATAAAGTACCGGTCGGCAAAGACCAGATTCAACATGTCGAAATGGCTCGTGATATTGCGCAACGCTTCAATCATATATATGGCGATACCTTTGTTTTGCCCGAGGCCGTGGTGGGAGAAGATGCCGCTACTTTGCTTGGCCTGGATGGTCGTAAGATGAGCAAGAGTTACAACAACACTATTCCTCTGTTTGTACCATCAAAGAAATTACGTAAATTGGTAATGAAGATTAAGACCAATTCTTTGGAGCCAGGCGAGCCTAAAGATCCAGCTGACGATTGCACTGTGTTCGATATATATAAAGCTTTTGCGACTGAGGCTGAGGTTGGTCTATTCCGCAAGCAGTTGGAAGAGGGGATGGCATGGGGAGCCGCAAAACAGGAGTTGTTCGAGTATTTAGACGCGCATCTTGGTTCGGCACGAGAAGAATACGATAGGCTAATAGCTGACCCGTCTCATATTGAAGCAAAGCTGTTGCAAGGTGCCGAAAAAGCACGAGAGCACTCAGTAGCACTGATCTCTAAGGTGCGTCAGGCCGTAGGTATAGCTCCACTTGGTTAGTTGGATTGCACCTAGCCTTTAGCCGGTGTTCTTCCGGGCAGGCTTTAGCATCGATTTCAGGTATTTTCCGGTATAGGATTCTTTTACCTTACAGATTTCTTCCGGGGTACCTTCAGCAACGATGGCGCCGCCGCCATCACCACCCTCAGGTCCGAGGTCTACGATCCAGTCAGCCGTTTTGATCACATCGAGGTTGTGCTCAATAACCACTACTGTATTTCCCTGATCACGAAGTTGCTGCAAGACTTCCATCAGCTTGGCTATATCATGGAAATGCAGGCCTGTAGTTGGCTCATCCAGAATATAGAGGGTGCTGCCGGTTGAGCGTTTAGAAAGTTCTTTCGCTAGTTTCACTCGCTGGGCTTCGCCACCTGACAGGGTTGTGGCACTTTGTCCGAGTCGGATATAGGAAAGGCCTACTTCCATCAATGTTTGCAGTTTTCTAGAAATTTTAGGAATACTTTTGAACTGCTCGCAGGCATCTTCTATGGTCATTTCCAGAACTTCAGAGATATTGAAACCACGATAGCGAATTTCCAAGGTTTCCCGGTTGTAACGTTTGCCTTTGCATTCATCGCAGGGCACATAGACATCGGGAAGGAAGTGCATCTCCACTTTTATCATGCCGTCGCCCTGACAGGCTTCACAGCGGCCCCCCTTTACGTTGAAGCTAAACCGACCGGGCTTGTATCCACGTGAGCGGGCTTCCTGTGTTCCCGCGAACAGTTCGCGCAGGGGGGTAAAAAGCCCTGTGTAAGTCGCCGGGTTTGAGCGCGGGGTTCTGCCGATGGGGCTTTGACTGATATCAATGACCGAGTCGAGGTGCTCCAGACCACTAATGTCTTTGTATGGTGCCGCAGCTGTCGTAGCCCGATTAATTCGTTCAGCAACCAAGCGGTAGAGCGTGTCATTAATCAGGGTCGACTTGCCGGACCCGGATACCCCTGTAACGCAAGTCATTAGTCCTATAGGGAAATTTGCTGTTACCGACTTAAGATTGTTGCCATGGGCACCCTCCAGAGTAAGAAACTCATCCGGGTTTGGCCGCAGGCGTTTTTTCGGCAGCGGAATCTCCATTTCGCCGGAAAGGTACTTTCCTGTCAGCGACGCGGGATTGCGCATGATCTCGGCAGGGGAGCCTTCGGCCACGATCATTCCGCCATGTACGCCGGCGCCCGGCCCTAAGTCGAGAACATGATCGCTGGCAAGGATGGCGTCTGTATCGTGTTCTACAACAATCACGGTATTGCCAAGGTCGCGCAGCCTGACAAGTGTGCTAAGTAGGCGTTCGTTATCCCGTTGATGTAGCCCGATGGAAGGCTCATCAAGTATGTACATTACGCCAACAAGTCCGGAGCCAATCTGACTGGCAAGCCTGATCCGCTGTGCCTCGCCTCCTGAAAGTGTGTCGGCACTGCGATTTAGTGTCAGGTATTCAAGCCCGACATCAGCAAGAAATCTCAGCCGGTCAAGAATTTCTTTAACAATTTTTTCAGCAACTTGACCGCGCGCACCAGCAAGATTTAGATTGCCGAAGAACTCGAGGGCGGCTGATACAGACATGCCAGAAACTACAGGAACACTGATCTTATTAATGAACACATTACGGGCAGCCGTGTTAAGGCGGGTGCCTTTACAATCGGGGCAGGGTTGTACGCTTAGATATTTTGCGAGCTCTTCTCTGACCTTGCCGGAGTCTGTTTCCCTATAGCGTCTTTCCAGATTCGGTATGACGCCTTCAAACGGATGCGTGCGACTGAAGTTCGCACCTCGCGCGGTTTTGTAGACAAAATCAATTTCGTCATCACCGCTTCCCCACAATAGGATCTGGCGAATGTCGTCGCTTAGTTCATCGTAGGGTATTTCGACATCAAACTTGTAGTGCTCTGAAAGACAAACGATGAGCTGCGAATAGTATGAGTTTCGCCGGTCCCAGCCACGAACGGCGCCACCTGCCAGGCTGATAGCGGTGTTCTTAATGACTCGCTCTGGGTCAAAAAACTGGTGTACGCCCAGTCCATCGCAAGTGCCACATGCACCAACGGGGTTGTTGAACGAAAACAGTCGGGGTTCAAGTTCAGGAATGCTGAAGCTGCAGACCGGGCAAGCAAACTTATCGGAAAACAGAAGTTCTGGCTTGCTGTCATCTTTCATCCAGGCAATGGTTACGATCCCATCGGCAAGCTTCAATGCAGTTTCAAATGATTCAGCAAGGCGAAGTGCGATATCTGGACGCACCTTAAAGCGGTCTACAACAACGTCGATATGGTGTTTCTTGCGGAGGTCGAGTTTTGGCGGATCGTCGAGTTCGCAAACCTCGCCATTGATTCGCGCGCGCACAAAACCTTGTGCGCGTAGGTCTGCAAATAGCTGAATATGCTCACCCTTACGATCTCTGACAACGGGAGCTAGCAATAGCAGTGCGGTACCTTCGTCGAGTGCCAATACCTGGTCTACCATTTGACTGATAGTTTGGGCCTTCAGGTCGCGATTGTGGTCAGGGCACTTCGGACGTCCTGCACGAGCATATAGCAGACGCAGGTAGTCATAGATTTCCGTAACTGTGCCAACCGTCGAGCGTGGATTATGCGATGTTGATTTTTGTTCTATTGAAATAGCGGGAGAAAGCCCTTCGATGTGGTCGACATCGGGCTTTTCCATCATGGACAGAAATTGGCGTGCGTAGGCCGAGAGAGATTCGACATAGCGACGCTGCCCCTCCGCATAGATGGTGTCAAAAGCCAGCGAAGACTTGCCAGAGCCGGATAATCCGGTAATGCAAATTAGTTGATCTCTGGGTAGATCAACGTCTATGTTCTGAAGGTTGTGCGTCCGGGCTCCCCGGATACTGATTGTTTTCACGCTGTATTTCGTCCAAATCTGTAAGTAACCGCTCAATATAAGCCTAATTCGCTCTCAGACCAAAATTGGATGTCTTGCGGCAATATTGGACTTTAGCCTTAGTGACTCCTCTTATGCCCTTATTTCCTGATGCTTATGGCGTTTTTGTAGGTGTCTTTTTGTGCTGTCGGACATACAATATGCACCCGTTGTTAGTGATGGCGGGCTCTTCAGACTCAAATAACTAGTACAGGTGGAACCATGGCGCGTGGCTTAAATAAGGTAATGATTATCGGCAATCTCGGATCAGATCCGGAGATTAAATATATGCCATCGGGCGATGCGGCGGCGACGTTGAATATTGCGACGTCAGATTCCTGGAAGGACAAGAAAACCGGTGAGCAGGTTGAGAAAACCGAATGGCACCGCGTAGTTGCTTTTGGTCGTCTGGCCGAGATTATGGGCGAATACCTGAAGAAGGGTTCAAAAGTCTACGTTGAAGGCAATTTGCAGACACGCAAGTGGCAAGACAAATCGGGTAATGAGCGTTTTACCACTGAAGTGAAAGTGCGTGAAATGCAAATGCTTGATAGTCGCGGTGGCGCGGGCATGGGTGCCCCGGCTGCGATGTCTGCCCCATCGGCTCCGGCAGCAGCTCCTGCGGCCGTTACAGAATTGGATGACGATATACCGTTTTAGTAGCAGCGCTGGCGCTGTTGTCGCTAGCGTATTACAAGATGGTGAAGCGTTTTAGATGCATGTTGATGCATCGATTTTCCGGGCACTTATTTATGTGCCCGGTTTTTGTATTTTTTATAGGAAGTAAGTAGATGGGCGCTTTTAAAGAGCCGCACGGCGGTGAGCTTAAACAGCTGTATGCAGAAAGTTCTGCAGTAGAGCAAATCAAACAAGAGTCTAAAGACTATAAGTCATGGGATCTGACCGACCGTCAGGTGTGTGACCTTGAGTTGATTCTTAACGGCGCGTTTTCTCCGCTTGATGGCTTCCTCACTCAGGATGAGTATGGTTCAGTCCTGAAGGACATGCGGCTTCCGGATGGTACCTTATGGCCAATGCCGATCACGCTTGATGTGAATGAAGAGTTTGCAGCTTCA
>CBDTTT010000025.1:0-11226 GCA_965363345.1 uncultured Chromatiales bacterium | reverse complement strand
ACCAATGGCCACGGCTACGGCAATGTATAAGTCAGGCAAGAACCCGCTGCGTCGTGTGACCTACAAGAGCGAAAAAGTGGAGTCTGTCAAAGACCCCGAGAAACGTAAATTACACAAAGCCTTTTTGCGTTATCACGATGTCAAAAACTGGCCTTTGTTACGCGAAACCTTGAAGCAGATGGGGCGCACCGATTTAATTGGTGACGGCGAGAATCAACTGATTCCTGCTAATGACCCGGAGCAGGGTAAAGATTACAAATCGCCCCGCCGCAAGAATTCATCCGCCGCACATAGCCGCCGCAAGGGCGGTAAATTAGCCACTCAGCACACCGGCCTGCCACCAAGAGATGATGGCAGTGGCAGAGGCGGCTCGAGAAAAGGGCGCAAGCCGAATAGCTAGAGTGCTGCTGCGCCTGAATATCTGTATTACCCCGGGTCCAGAACTCAAGTCAGAGCTTAAGGTTTAGTCTGCCGGCATTTTTGTAGTCATTTTTAGCACTACGAAGCCTACGACGCCCGCAAGCAGTGACCCCCCGATAATCCCCAGTCGGTCGGGGCGGGTTATGCCGAGCACACCGCCTTCTTCAAATGCGAGCGAACCAATAAACAGGCTCATCGTAAAACCAACTCCACAGAGTATGGCAGCGCCGTAAAGTTGTCCCCAACTAACATTTTCGGGCAGTGCGCAGAGTTTGCTTTTGATGGCTATGAAGCCAAAACCAAATACGCCGACCTGTTTACCAACAAATAAGCCGATCATGATAGCGAGTGGTACGCCGGTGAAGATATCACCAATTTTCATGCCTTCCAGCGAGACGCCTGCATTGACGAAAGCAAACAGCGGCAGAATTAGGAAAGCGGCCCAGGGATGCACTTCGTGTATCAACATTCGCAGCGGTGATTCGGTAGAACGTTCTTCTTCCCTCGGTCCCATCGGGATGCAAAAGCCCAGAATCACGCCGGCAAGCGTAGCGTGCACGCCCGATTTTAATACCGATACCCATAGAATCAGCCCGACGAAGATGTAGGGCCCCAGCCGCATAACACCTTTCAGTGACATCGCGATAAGCGTGATGATAGAAATGGCTGCTACCGTCATTGCCGTGAGCGACAGTTTGCTTGTAAAGAAGAAGGCAATAATAAGTATTGCGCCAATGTCATCAATGATTGCCAAGGTCATTAAAAATAGTTTAAGGGCCAGTGGCACGCCCGGGCCGACCAATGCCAGAATGCCCAACGCAAAAGCAATATCAGTAGCTGTAGGAATTGCCCAGCCCTGCATTGCAGCCGGATTGTCTGAGGTAAGGAGGTAGTAAAGACCTGCTGGCACTAATATTCCGCCAAGTCCGGCTATGAGTGGCAGTATGGTTTGTCTGATGTCGGATAACTGCCCGACGAGAATTTCGCGTTTTACTTCCATGCCGATCATGAAAAAGAAGATCGCCATCAAGCCATCGTTAACCCAAAGCAGCAGTGGTTTTTTGATGTCGAGGTTGCCATCGAGAACACCAACCGTGACAGCCACCGGGGTATCGAGAAATGCGGCATACAGGCCACCATAGGCTGAGTTCTTCAGGATCATCGCCAGTGCGGCAGCAGCTAGCAATAGCAGCCCGCCTATCGCTTCTGTTGTGAAAAACTTCCGAAAGGAAGTGTCATAGCTCATGGGCTGGCTCCGTTGATGAAGGCTCAGTCTACTGTGCCGGTGCGGTGGGGTAAACGTTTGCTGCGCAGTCTTGTCGTTGACAATGCCCGCACTAAACTCCATCGTTGCTGTTGCGAACATCAGGAGCGTATTAAGCAATGAAACAATTGATCCCGGCTTTGTGTGTTATTGGCGCATTAACCGTATTAAGTGGTTGTGCAGCATTAGGCGAGAGTACCGACTATGTCCGGCACACCAACAGCACTTTGGTTGATGGTCTGGATGGCAGCGACATATTCCAGTTCCAGGCGAAAGCGGGCTCGCAGTTTCCTGAGAATGACCCCGACGCAGAGGCACTGCGCATCCAGTGGCTTGAGGCCTGGTTGAATGCGCTCAATAAATGCTCGAATGGCTACAAGGTTACGAATCGCAGGGCTTTCGGTTTTGCTGAGTACAACCCTGCGGGCTATGACCTGGTCTATGAGCTGCAGTGCAAAGTTGGGGTCTTGCCTTCAGCAGAGAGCCCCGAAGCAAGCCAGTAATGTATCTGCTGGTAGTGGCGGTCGCAGTGCTGCTTCTCGTGGTGGGCCCCGGGATGTGGGTCTCGCGGGTGATGAGCAAATACAGCACCCCCGCTGACAGGTATCAGGGCACTGGTGCCGATCTGGCACGCTACCTGCTGGATCAGTTGAATATGCAAGAGGTTGTTGTTGAGCAAACTGACCGCGGTGATCATTACGACACTGAAGCAAAGGCGGTCAGGCTTTCAGAAGCAAATTTTGGTTCGTGTTCCTTAACCGCAATTACCGTTGCGGCACATGAAGTGGGCCATGCGATTCAGGATCATCAGTCTTATCCGCCATTGCGGTGGCGACACCGATTGGTACGTTGGGCTGAGCCCGCCCAGAAACTTGCTGCGGGCATCATGATCGCTTCGCCATTTATCTCTATGATTACGCGGGTACCATTTGCTGGTGTAGCAACCTTTCTTGCTGGGTTCCTTTTTCTTGGATTAATGCCCATATTGCATTTGATTACTCTGCCTGTTGAGCTGGACGCGAGCTTTGGCCGCGCGCTGCCGATACTTACAGAGGGTAAGTTTCTGCATAAAGGTGATGAGGTACATGCGCGCCGAATACTCACCGCCGCGGCTTGCACCTATGTTTCTGTGTCGCTGATGAGTTTGCTGAATGTGGCGCGTTGGATAGCAATTCTGCGACGCTAGCAGCCGGGTATTTTATTGGTTGATGTCTGCCGAGCCTTCATTGAAGAGAATGATATTGCCAGGCTTAAATCCCCAACGGGCTGCGCTACCACCAGCTAATTCCAGAACCATCTGCACAGGCTCTCCCGAATAGATGGTCTCCGTCGATAGTGGTGTCGTGTTTTCAGCGATGCGGGCTACGCTTCTATCGCTTCTGATGAAGAACATGTCGAGCGGAATCAGCGTATTTTTCATCCACATGGCGATGTCGGTGGGCTGTTGGTAGAGGAAAATCATGCCTTCATAGGTGCGGAGTTCTTCAATAAACATTAGTCCACGCGAGCGCTCTTTCGGGGAGGCTGCGACCCAGACATCTAACAAGACGCAGGGGCCATCATCATTCAGCATAACGATGCTGGTCTGTTGGAACTCTGCTAATAGTCTCGCGGGGGTGGCAGCTTGCGATGGCGGTAGCGCGATCAGACCGCTAAGCAGCAGTGCTGCGAAGCTACTAATGCAGATGCTAGCCTTACTCATTCGTTCGACTCCACTAGCTCGCTAGCCGATTGTTCTGTGGTGCGATGCAGTTCGCCGGCAAAATTGAAGTTACTGATAGTGACCGAGCCCGGGCCTTTGATCTGCGGCACGGCGCCTGAGCAATAAACTTCGCCCTCGGCGCGATAACGGACTTCTGTAGAATCAGACTCAACGAGAACCTGTTTTAAGTCTGTCCAGCAACGACCGGTGCCCTGAGTGCCGAAAAACGTACCATTGCTTTGATCTACAATTGTCAGGTTCGTCTCCAAGCCCTTTTGGGTTGTATTTTCTTCAACATTTTCCATGCCGATGACGAAAACGAGCGTGCTGCTTTCGCTATCTGCCAGTGTCTGCTCAACAACCAATGCAATTCTAGATCGACCGTTTAATGCATTTAATTTTCCTGCGCATTGGAGTTGATCCCCATGCAAATCAAATGCCATATTGATAGACCCATATAATTTCGCAGTGATGTATCCGGGGCTGTCTAGCGTGCAAGGCTTCAATTCATCACCAGTAGTCAGTGGTGATGAAGTACCTGCACCTGCTGCCACTGACGCATCCGGAATAGATTGCACAAACGGCCATGCTGCAAGTCCGGCAACCGTAATGATGCCAATAATGATGACGAGTTGTCGTAACACGCGGTAATAGACTCCGGGATATATTTAGTGTGTTTGCATTCTATACATAACCGACCGGACTGCGATACGAATCAAAGAAAAATCATCTGGGATAGTTGAAGCTAGCCGCATGTCATTTGTTGCCAGACTGTTTCTGTCTGCTTGTTATTGCATGCCAACTGGAAAACTGTGATGTGCCCCTCACTTCGCCCCGGCGTCTAATGGCCATTTTTTGGAAACGTTGCTGCGCAACAGTTCTGCCCGTTTTAAGGCATCCGGAAAGCGCTTGAAAATCATCAAACTGTGACGTATCCGTTGGCGTTCATCGGCTTTCAGGCGGTACTCTGGCTACCTAGAAATTCTGTGAATCATACTATTTGCGGATTTGGTATTAACCTAATTTGAGAGCAATTCAGACGTATGGAATTCGGCACAACAATCGAGCAAGGTCTTAACTCGCTATATTCGGAGCAGCTAAAAAAGGGTTTCGGGCGCCTGCGTTTTATGGATTTTCTTGAGCCTGAGTTCATTAGCTACTACCTTGAACAGAACTTCCAGAAATCTCGCTTAGTTGTCGGGTTCTCATTGATGGTTGTGTTGTTGGTTACCGTTATTGCAAACATGTCTGGTTCGGATCCGATCTTTTCGATGGGTTCGCTTGGTCTGTTTGTGATGGCCCCTGTTCTGCTATTTACGCTTATCTTTTCTTACACCGATCAACGTAACATCTATAAAGTTTTGGTTATTGCCAGTGCTCTGGTTGTTGGTGTTGCCGGCACCATGGTCAATTTGCAGGCCAGTGTTGCAGGGATGTCCTATTACTTTGCCGCCCAGACCGGTTGGATATTTATTATCTGGTTAGTTTTCGGTATGCAATTCCGCGTTGCCGCTCGCTCTGCTTTGGTGGTAACGATTACCTATATTGTTTCTGCGGTGATGATGGAGTTGCCGCTCAATCAATTGTTGTTCGAGGGCTTTATGCTAGCGGCAGTTAACCTTGCTGGCAGCTATAGCTGCTATCAGCTTGAATACAGTGCCCGCAGGACTTTCCTGGAGTCCAAATTACTTGAAGAGCTTGCGGGTAGAGACGGACTAACGGGCTTGTATAACCGTCGTAGCTTCGATCAATACAGCAAACGCGTTTGGCGTCAGTCGCGTCGCGAGCGCGATCAGTTAACGATTATGATGATCGATATCGATCGGTTTAAAGATTACAACGACTTGTACGGCCATCAGGCAGGTGATGATGCGCTTAAGCAAGTTGCTTCAGTGATTGCTGAGGGCGTGCAGCGTCCCTTGGATATGGCCGCCCGTTTTGGCGGTGAAGAGTTTTCACTTATTCTCTATGGCCCTGCCAACAGCTACGGTCACGATCTTCCTGAGCGCATTCGTAAGCGTGTTGAAAGCATGAATATTGTTAATGAGGGCGCACCTGAAACAGGATTCCTGACAGTAAGTATTGGTGTTGCGATTATTCATCCAGGCGCCACCCGCAGTCTTGCTGGCTCTATTCAGATGGCGGATGAGGCCTTGTATGAGGCTAAGGGCAGTGGTCGCAACCGTGTCGTTGTCGGTGAATCGGGTAACACCAATGTCCAGACCGGTCAGTTTCGCGTCCGGAAAACGGCTTAAGCTTTAGCCCGTTTGGGTGTCCGCTTTACCACCTACCATTTGCCTGTATTTGGCATGGAGGCCCATGGTTCCTGAGACTCCAGCGCCTTGCCTTTTTGCAGCAATTCGATCGAGATGTTATCCGGCGACCGGATAAACGCCATGTAACCATCGCGCGGCGGGCGGTTGATTGTGACGCCACCTGACATCAGTTTTTCGCAGACCGCGTAGATATCATCAACCTCATAGGCGAGATGGCCAAAGTTCCGGCCTTCCGGGTACGGGTTGGTCGCCGCTTCAGGGTCCCAGTTATAGGTGAGCTCTACGCATGCACTTTCGTCCCCAGGTGGCGCTAGAAAGATGAGTGTGAAACGCCCCTGTTCACTATCGATGCGCCGAAGTTCTATTAGTCCGAGTTTGTTGCAATAGAAATCTAATGATGAATCAATATCACTGACTCTGACCATGGTGTGCAGGTATTTCATAGTTTGTCCCGGTGTCTTTTTTGACTATCTGCAGATGCTTGCTAGTGTAGCCTGTAATCCAACGACGGCAATGACTGCAACAGGCATTAATGATGCAACACATTACAACAGTGATTCTTGATTTAGATGACACGCTTTGGGACCTGCCAGCTGTCATTACTCACGCCGAGAATACGATCTATGCGTGGTTTGCTGCGAATTATCCAAAGGTAACGCAGCAATTTTCTACAGCACAGCTGCGGCAGTTGCGTGTTGATGTGGCGCTTGAGTTTCCTGAGATGGGCCACGATCTTATGTTTTTGCGTGAGCAGACCTATCTTAAGGTGGCCGCCATCTGCGGCTATCCGGAATCTTTGTGTGCAGAGGCATTTGCCGTATTTCAGACGGCGCGCAATGAAGTGACCCTATTTGATGATGTTGAGCCGGTGCTCAGTATTCTTTCCGGAACACACCGGATGGTTGCTTTAAGTAATGGTAATGCGGATTTGCATGAGGTCGGCCTGGCAGGATACTTTTCTGCTATCTACTCTGCGCGCGATATGGGCTGCGCGAAGCCGGATCCTGGCATTTTCTATGCTGTATGTGGGCGCCTCGATGTTCAGCCAGCAGAGGTATTACATGTCGGTGACGATCCGTATAACGATATTCATGCACCACGACAGATTGGTATGAATGCCGTCTGGGTAAATCGACGTGCACAGCTCTGGCCGGATGATATTCCGCCACCGGAATTTGAAATTTCGGACTTGGTGCAGCTTGGGAGTATGCTCAGACGATGATAGGAGGAAATAAGACCATTATTTTCGTGCCGGGGATCCGCCCAAAGCCCCCCGCTAAAGACCATCAGGAGGCCTTGTGGCGCTGCCTGACAGAAGGGGTGCGGCAGATTAGGCCTGCAGTTGCAGATTCGATGCGACAGAACCCCGGAGCCTTCAACGTTGTGCCGTGGAGTTTCGAGTTTTATCGGATACATGGCGATATCGAACCCGATCAGCCGGCAATTAATGCGCTGCTGCAAAAGGGCCAGCATGATAGCGCCGATATCGAGGATGCCAGTTCTCTGTCGCGTCGGCTGCATCGTTGGCTGTACTCTGTCGCTGATTCCCTGCCGTTTGTTGGTCGTCTCTTTGCACCTGAGTCGTTGCAGTTACGGCTGCGTGAAATCGGACGGTACTTTAATAATTCCGATCTGGTCGCCGACCGAATTCGCTTAATGGTAAAGGCCTCATTGTTGCAGGCATGGCAGGAAAATAAAAAAGTTATGTTGATCGGACATAGTTTTGGCTCTGTTATTGCTTACGACGCCCTATGGGAGCTTGGTCATCAGGATGCTGTTGAGAACATCCTCGATACATTTGTAACTATGGGCAGTCCGATGGGTTTGCGTTACGTTCAGCGTGAACTAAAGGGCTCTGGGTTAAAAGGCCCGAAGCATTACCCGATTAATATCCGGCGCTGGCGGAATATTGCTGCGGTTGGTGAAATTACCGCACACCATCCGGCGCTCCGTGAAATGCAGCAGACGATGGCGGCAGACGGTTGGCTGGATGAGATCAGCAACCACGATGAGGCTGTCAACTTCTTCCGTGGTCCGGACGGACTCAATGTGCACAAGTGCTACGGCTATTTTTATAACCAAGAGACGGCGCGTATCGTTGCAGACTGGTGGGAAAGCTAGCTTCCCGGGGTAATAATGAGGTCGATGCGCCGGTTTTTAGCTCGGCCGGTAGCCGATGTGTTTAGCGCTATAGGGCGCGACGAACCAAAGCCTGCAGAGCTTAAGCGCCATGCTTCAATGCGCATATCTTTAATCATATGGCGCATGACGGTGTTGGCGCGTTCTTCTGAAAGACGGTTGTTAAGTTGCGCCGGACCGCTCGCGTCGGTATGACCTTCGACTAGAATTGCTGAGCCTGGAAAAATCTCTACGGCCTTCTCTACTTTGTTCAGAAGCTCAATCGCATTCTCGTTGAGTTTGCTGGAGCCGCTTGCAAACTGAATGCTCGTTAGGCGAAGGATAATATTATTTCCTTTGCGCAGGATATTTGCTTCAGCGGGAGTGAAGAGCTGCTCTACCTGCATGAGCCTTTCGGCATCGCGCGCCCGAACCTGCTGCATTCTGATTAGCTGATCTCTTTCGGCCAGAGTCCCGCCTAGTTTTTTATCTGCAATCCGCAGTTCATCTTCCAGATTGCTCGTGTACGCCCGACTTTCACTTAGCAGCAACTGAAGGTTCGAAATGCTTTGTTGGGATTCGTTGACGTAGGCGGCCAGTTCCATGGCTCTGGCATCCCAGTTATCCAGGGGGTCGTAGCGGAGGCCCGCGGCCTCGTTGATGGCATCCATTCTGGCTTCCCACTGCAAGAGGAGTTGCTCTGTAGTGAGTTCTTTATTGCGCAGCTGCGAAGCCGCAATCGTGAGTTGGGTTGCGTGCTTGAACTCCCGTTCAGCCTGTGCCGCAATCTGCTCAGCTTCTGCAGTGTTGTAGCGGTCATTCCGCATGGTCAGCGCCGCTGATTGCAGAAGCGCTTCAGCCGCCGCATAAGTGTCGGGCGCGTATTTTTCGGCCTCCCCGACGGCTGCGAGCGATTCCGCACCGCGAGCCCGTATTAACAGGTTGGCGGTTAGTGCATTGAGTTCGGCGCCATCGTAGAGCGCAATGACGGCAGCGCTTTCGCTTTGCAGCTTATTCTGATTCGTTGCTTTGTCGCGCTCAATACCGCTCGCGAGCTTGCGTAAAGATTTTTCCGCACGTTGCCACTCATCAGGAGTAAGAGCTGCAGCATCAGCCGTCAGAGCTTTTTCCCGAGCGTCGAGCGCAGGCTGCAACACAGGCTTCGTGACTATGCTCTTGTCATTGGCTGTGCTGATTTTGTTGTATGTTTCGCCCGTTAGTTTTGCAATACGGTCGCTGTCCTGACCGGCTCGAATAGCTTTTTCGGTGCGCTGGTAGCTTTTATCTGCGGCAGTCCATGCTTGTGGTGCGAGGATATCGACATTGTTATTGAGTGCTTCCTGGTACTGCGTATCTAGCGCTGTTTGCGCTACGAGCGGGCCGGGCATGCTGCACAGCAGTCCAAAGAAGACAGCCAGCAAGAGCGGAGCTCGGATGAGGGGCTGACAAAAGAGATGATTTTGCATAACGCTGAACCTGATCAATGTATCTCGTGGCTGGAAGTCTCCAGCCCCTTGTTCTGAGTATTTTGTGACATATCTCACACATTTGCACATGCGCCGAAATGCTTTTTGAAATGTGCAACTGGTCACAGTAATCGTTTCCGGCGAAGCCTAAGGTTACATCCATGGCTACAAAATACTACACACGATTTCTGATGCAGAAGGGCGCCGAAGGCGCTACTGATGAATACAGCGGTGTTGTAGAGCTGCAGGTTACTGCGCAGCAGCTACTTGAAACTAATGAGATTGAAGCAATTCTGGCAAAGAGCTTTAATCTTGATCGGGAACAGGTTGAAGTCCTGAACTGGTCGCGATTGCATTAAGCGCATTCATTCTGAAGCCTGCCAGGGCTCCGGATGTAACATTCCCCTGTATTGCCCGACTCTATGGTCGGGCTTTTTTTTACCTCATTTTTGCCTCATTCGTGCTGACCGTGAGAAGATTCCGGTCTTTCCCCCTTCAAGATTGGATTTCGGGCTTTTGGATACAGATAAAAATAAGGTGGGTAGTGGTATCAAATACCGCACCCCGCAGGGTTTTAGCGCCGTAAAGAACGGCGTTAAACAGCCTGCCCGGATCCCTGAGCCGGCGCAGCGTACGCGCAAACCCGAATGGCTGAAGGCTGAACTACCTTCGGGCAAGGGGTTTGCCAATCTGCGCCGCAACGTTCGTGAGCATGCTTTGAGTACTGTATGCGAGGAGTCGTTTTGCCCGAACATTGGTGAGTGCTGGAATAACGGCACTGCAACAATCATGTTGATGGGCAGCGTTTGTACCCGTGCCTGCAAATTCTGTGCGGTCGACACCGGCAACCCGAATGGTTGGTTGGATAAGAACGAGCCAAAGAATACTGCCAATTCGGTTGAGTTGATGGGGCTTCGTTATATTGTTCTGACATCGGTGGATCGTGATGATCTGGCTGACGGCGGTGCCCAGCATTACGCCGACTGTATTAAAGCCATCAAGCAAACTACGCCGAAGACAGCGGTAGAGGCATTGACGCCGGATTTCTCGGGTAACGAGGCTGACGTATTAACCGTGGTGTCATCTGGGCTGGATGTTTTCGCGCAAAACATTGAGACTGTTGAGCGCCTGACATCGAGGGTGCGTGATCCCCGGGCAGGCTATCAACGCACGCTTGATGTATTGAAGCTCGCGAAGAGCCATCACCCTGAAGTACTTACGAAGACCAGTTTAATGTTGGGTCTTGGTGAAACAACAGATGAAATTGTCGCGACGATGGATGATCTGCGTGCCCATAACGTCGATATTCTAACGATGGGGCAGTATTTGCAGCCCACGGCACATCACTTGCCGGTAGAGCGCTATGTGAACCCCGATGAATTCCGTGATTTGCGGACTATCGGCCTCGAAAAAGGTTTTATGGAAGTTGTAGCAGGACCGCTGGTACGTTCCAGTTATCGTGCCGACAGAGTTTTTGACCGCAACAATGCAGGTTTGGAGTAGCAGGCCCTTGAATGACAGAGGGTTTGCCGGAGCAATTGAATGATTGAGTTTTTGTTTGAATATGGTTTGTTTTTCCTGAAGGTGCTGACCTTCGTGGTAGCAATAGTTGTAATACTGGTAACTATCACTGGTCTATCTAGTCGAGAAGGTGTTCAGCATGATCTGTCCATCGACAGCCTGAACGATAAGTATCGTGATATGCGCGATATTTTGCGTCAGGCAGTGTTGAGTAAACACGAGTGGAAGGTTATCTCTAAAGAACAGAAGAAGGCCAAGAAGAAGGAAGATAAAGATGCGCCTGAAGGTGAAGAGGCCCGCAAGCGAATTTATGTAATTAACTTTGTTGCCGATTTGCGTGCATCAGCTACCGATTCCTTACGGGAAGAAGTTAGTGCCGTGTTATCTGTTGCTCGTCCGGTTGATGAGGTGGTTATTTGTATTGAGAATCCGGGCGGCACGGTCCATGACCATGGCTTT
>CBDTTT010000024.1:0-11254 GCA_965363345.1 uncultured Chromatiales bacterium | reverse complement strand
CTAAGCGGCATGCCTTCTGATTCGACGTCCTGCGTGCCGGAGATGGAAGCCATGAATATCCCTTCACGACTTGCAAGTCTTCAAGACTACACGGGTGTTCACAAAGGCTTTGTAACCGACCTTGCACGCGAATGGTTAAAAGCCAATCCCGAACAACAAAACAACACGGAAATATTTGCCTGTGGTCCCGAGCCGATGCTGCAAGCTGTTGCAACACTCGCAAGCGAGTTCGGACTGGATGCACAGATCTGCCTGGAAGAATATATGGCATGTGCAGTCGGTGGCTGCGCGGGCTGCGCAGTTGAAGTACACACGACAGAGGGCTCAGCGATGAAACGTGTGTGTGTCGACGGCCCTGTGTTCAAAGCTAGTGAAATCTATCCCCAATAAAAAACCCGACCATAGTCGGGTTTAGAAATAGTGCTTTAAAATAGTTCTGCAGCGGCTCAGCCGCGTATCAACCGAAGTTAATTGAAGCCTCGAGGTTAGTGCGTGAATCTGCGTTGGCAAGCGCCTCTTCCATACTCACACGACCACTCTTATACAGCTCAAGTAATGCTTGATCGAAAGTCTGCATCCCCTTCTCAGAGCTCGACGTGAACGCTTCCTTTACCTCAGGAATGGCACCACGATTAATGAGCTCTGCAATATGAGAGGTATTCAACATCACCTCAACCGCCGCAACACGCTTGCCATCAATACTGCTCACGAGGCGCTGCGAAACAATTGCACGCAGGTAATGAGATAGATCCATATACACCTGCCGATGCTGATCCGGGGAAAACATATTAATAATACGATCGAGTGTTTCCGGTGCATTATTGGAGTGCAAAGTAGCCACCACCAAATGGCCAGTCCCTGCGAGATCGATAGCAGCCTGCATCGACTCCCGGTCACGCACCTCGCCAATCATGATCACATCGGGTGCTTCACGCATTGCACTTTTCAACGCACGCGCATAAGACTTTGTATCAACACCCACCTCACGTTGATTAATAATTGACCGCTTATTCGAGTGAAGAAATTCAATGGGATCTTCAATAGTCAAAATATGAGACGAGGTACGGTCATTCCGGTAGTTAATCATCCCAGCGAGGGTGGTCGATTTACCATTGCCTGCAGAACCCACCATTAACACCAGCCCGCGCCGGAACATGATTAGTTCTTTCAGCACCTGCGGCACGCCCAAATCGTCGAGTGATGGCAGCTCAGTCGTGATATGACGCAGCACCATCGCAATATTGCCGCGCTGCATAAACACGTTAACGCGAAAACGACCCAAGCCAGCCTTAGAGATTGCGAAGTCGCACTCAAACTCTCTACTGAAACTATCGAACTGCGCTTCATCCATCAGTTCGACCGCCGCTTGCTTCACCATTTTAGGGGTTAACTCAAGCTGATTAACAGGCAAGATCTTGCCGTCAATCTTAATTTTTACGGGTGCATACGATGTGAAGAATAAATCGGACGCCCGTTTTTCAACCATCAATTTAAAAAGTGGTGCTACATTCATTGTGTTGATTCTTTCTCTATGTTCGGTTTAGGAAATGACAGTACTGCCTTTACCCTCTTCAAGTAGATTCAGGCTTTCTTCGGGTTCTTTATCCCGCGTATTCTCGCGCTTACTCTCGAGTTTAACCCGCAAGCGCAATTCGTTCTTAGAATCGGCATTACGCAAAGCTTCCTCATAGGAAATCATTTCCTGCTCATATAGATTAAAGAGCGCCTGATCAAAAGTCTGCATTCCCAAGCGCGTCGACTTCGCCATAATCTCCTTAATAGCAGAAACCTCGCCTTTGAAAATCAGATCCGCGATCAATGGTGAATGCAGCATGATTTCCATTGCAGCGATACGCCCATCGCCGTCTTCTTTAGGCACCAGCCGCTGTGAAATCATCGCGCGAATATTCAACGATAAATCCATCAATAACTGGGAACGTTTTTCTTCCGGAAAGAAGTTAATGATTCTATCAAGCGCCTGGTTAGCACTGTTCGCATGTAAAGTTGCCAGAACCAAATGACCTGTTTCGGCAAACTGAACCGCGTATTCCATGGTCTCGCGGTCACGAATCTCACCAATCATGATGACATCCGGAGCCTGACGCAAAGTGTTCTTTAGCGCCGCGTGCCATGAATCGGTATCAACACCCACTTCACGCTGAGTAATCACGCAACGACCATGCGGATGCACGTATTCCACCGGATCCTCAATCGTAACGATGTGACCACGGGAGTTGTGATTTCGATGGCCAACCAAAGCAGCCAAAGAAGTCGACTTACCTGAGCCTGTTGCACCAACAACCATCACCAGGCCGCGGGAAATCATTGCCACGTCCTTCAAAATCGCCGGCAGAAACAACTCATCCACGGTGGGGATTTGGGTAATGATACGGCGTAAAACAGCGCCAACATTGCCCTGCTGCACAAACGCACTCACGCGGAAGCGGCCGATGTTTGCAGGGTTAATGGCGAAGTTACACTCCTTCGTCGCATCGAAATCGCGCGCTTGCTTATCGTTCATAATTGAGCGGACCATGATAGCGCTCTGATCTGCAGTAAGCGGAGCTTCCGCTGCACGGTGCAATTCACCGTCAATTTTTAATGCGGGTGGAAATGCTGATGTGATAAATAAATCAGAACCTCCTTTTTCCACTAGTTTTTTAAGCAACGACTGCATAAGTCGCGTGGCTTGATCTCTTTCCATTCCCTTGCTCCGGTAGCTACGTCACCTGTACTGACGAACTAGAATGATTCCTTATTGCTAGCCTTAAAGCGAGCCTCTTCCTTGCTGATCGCTCCTGACTCCATGAGTTGTAATAAATTCTGATCGAGCGTCTGCATACCCTGCGACTGACCTGTCTGAATAGCTGAATACATCTGTGCAATTTTGCCCTCGCGAATCAGATTTCTGATTGCCGGGGTACCCATCATGATCTCGTGAGCTGCAATACGCCCGCCGCCAATGCGTTTCAGCAGCGTTTGTGAAATAACCGCACGCAATGACTCGGATAACATTGAGCGCACCATTTCTTTCTCTGCAGCGGGGAACACATCGACAATACGATCAATGGTTTTAGCCGCTGAGGATGTATGCAATGTACCGAACACCAAGTGGCCGGTTTCTGCAGCAGTAAGGGCCAGGCGGATCGTTTCCAGATCACGCAGCTCGCCAACCAGAATGACATCAGGATCCTCACGTAACGCCGAGCGCAACGCTTCATTAAATCCATGCGTATCACGATGCACCTCACGCTGATTGATCAGCGACATATGGCATTCGTGAACGAATTCGATGGGGTCTTCAATTGTCAGGATATGATCAGGACGATTTTTGTTAACGTAATCAACCATCGCAGCGAGTGTGGTTGATTTACCTGAACCCGTGGGGCCGGTTACCAGCACGATACCGCGCGGAGCCATTGAGATATCCTTAAAGATCGCCGGACACATCAGATCATCGAGAGATAAGATGGTCGAGGGAATAGTACGGAACACGGCACCAGCACCGCGAGCATGGTTAAATGCATTTACCCTGAAGCGAGCAAGCTTTGGTATTTCAAAAGAAAAATCAGTTTCCAGGAATTCTTCAAAATCCTTACGCTGCTTATCATTCATAATGTCGTACACCATACTGTGTACGTCTTTATGACTAAGAGCCGGCATATTGACTCTCTTAACATCGCCATCGACACGAATCATCGGCGGCACACCTGCGGACAGATGCAAATCTGACGCGTTATTCTTTACCGAGAAGGCAAGCAATTGAGCAATATCTACGGCCATATCAGTCCCTTATTTACTACTGCTGGATGTATGTGCTTGATTTACCATAAGCACTCATTATTGGTCACATTGTATAGGCATTAATAGGAACCGCGTTGTGACAGGTATCACGGAACACCTAACCCGCTTAAACGAACGTATCTCAAGGGCTTTAGCAGTAGCTGTGCGAAACCCGGATGAGGTAATGCTGTTGGCGGTGAGTAAACGACATAATATTTCAGCTATCCGTATGGCTGCTGCCAACGGGATCACAGATTTTGGCGAAAACTATGTCATTGAGGCCTTGGAAAAGATAAAAAATGCAGATTTCCAGGCAACATGGCACTTTATAGGTCGGATACAGAGCAACAAAACACGGGATATCGCCACACATTTCGACTGGGTACAAACGGTTGATCGTCTTAAAATCGCTCGTCGACTAAGCGAGCAACGCCCCGAAGACTCAGAGCCTTTGCAGGTATTAATTCAGGTACAAACAGACCCCACAGATACACATGGTGGAATAAGTCCTCAGGAACTGCCTGCGCTTGCCGATGCTATTGCAGAACTGCCAAATCTGACTCTGCGGGGCTTAATGTGCATACCTACAGCACACACAGAGGAACTTGCTCAGCGTGAACCCTTTCGTCTGATGAGGCGCCTATTTGATGAACTGCAGCAGAAACACCCGAATACAGATACCTTGTCGATGGGGATGTCTAACGACCTCGAAGCAGCGATAATGGAAGGCAGCACAATGGTGCGTATCGGCACCGCACTTTTTGGTTCGCGCAGCTAAATCAGGCTTACATGCCTTACAACGAGAACAGATATGAATAAGACGATTGGCTTTATCGGCGGCGGCAATATGGCTCAGGCAATCATCCGTGGGCTGCTCAATGCCGGGCATGCAGCCAATCAGATTGCGGTCGCGGAGCCGAACGGCAACCAAGCCGAACGACTTAGGGCACTATCGCAAGACCTAATAGTGAGTCGCTCAAATACAGAAATAGCGGAATGCAGCGATATCGTGGTGCTGGCAACAAAGCCTCAATACATTGCCGCCGTGGCAGAAGAGATTTCTGCGACCAAACCAGCATTGGTTATTTCTATAGCAGCAGGCATAACCCTTGCCACCATAGAAGCAAGCGTTGGCAGTGGCATTGCCGTAGTGCGAAACATGCCGAATCAACCCTCGGTCGTCGGACTAGGAATGAGCGGTCTTATCGGCAACACCTCAGTTGATAGCGATGCTCGTGAAGCAGCCGACTATATCGCCAAAGCAACCGGCGAAGTGGTCTGGCTGGAGGATGAATCGCTCATGGATGCCATTACGGCGATATCCGGAAGTGGCCCGGCATATCTCTATCTAGTCATGGAAATGCTCGCCGCAGGCGCAGAAGAATTTGGCTTCAGTAAAGACGTCTCACGCAAACTCGCCGTACAAACTGCTCTCGGTGCCGCTAGTCTGGCTGCTGCAGACGATACTGAGCTTGCCGAACTACGACGCCGGGTCACGTCACCCGGCGGCACGACAGAAGCGGCAATAAACTCTTTGGAAAATAGCGATATTCGCACTATATTCCAGCAAGCGCTCAATGCGGCACGCGAGCGTTCGATCGAACTTGGCAAAGATTAAACAGCACACAACCCGGAACTATAGATATGGATAACGCAGTAATCTTTGTTGTCAGCACGCTGGTCAACCTTTACATCATTGCCTTTATATTGCGCATCATTCTGCAATGGCAACGTGCCGACTACCGAAACCCGATGGTCAAGTTTATTCTGACAGTAACCAACCCTCTGGTATTACCCCTGCGTCGCTACATTCCCTCAGCATACGGACTCGACACCAGCAGCTTGCTGGTGGCAGTCGGCTTGAAGGCAGCTGAATTTGCCTTACTGCTCACCCTATTCTGTGACGCTACCCCAAGTCTTATTCAAATACTCGGGATGACGGGGCTAGGCCTCTCACGCACCGTGCTAAACCTCTATTTCTTCGTGATTCTTGTCTCGGTGATACTGAGCTGGGTGTCAACCGGGGGCTACAACCCGACCGCTCAACTCGTGGGGCAACTGGCCGAACCTGCGCTCAAGCCATTTCGCAAACTAATACCGCCGATTGGCGGCATAGATCTAACGCCTATATTCGCAATTGTTGCGATTCAGGCATTGATGATGCTGCTGCCACAAGGATTGTTTCTTGGCGGCATAGCCTGCTCGCCAGCGGTGGGGATGATCTAACCGCCTTCTTTAACCTGATGCCTTAACCGCAGGACATCGCCTGAGGAAACGTGCATCAGGTCAGCGACCTTGCGCACCAGATAGTCTTCATACTTATCGAGTTTGTCGTCGCTTAAGGCCACCTGCCACAATAACTCGATGACCTTAATTTTTTCTTCCGGCTCCATGTTGTTGTGAAGCGTGCGGGTAAAATCATGCAGGCACACAGAATCATCGGTTGCCACCTGAGCTTTGTCGAGCAAAGCCAGAGCCTCAGCTTCAGAGAGGCTAAAGTGCTCAGCCAATAACCGAGCTATCTCATTATTCTCAGCGTCAGTCTGATCGAAGTCGGCTCGCGACATTTCAACCAGTAATGCAGCAAGCGAAATCTGCAGCTTATTGCCTTCTTCAGGAGAAGCCTCTTCTGCTGCGGTAAACAAATCTTTTAATTTTGCGAACATCTATTCTGAACCTCCAATTTAAGCCATACCTATAGTGAAAAACGTGTGGCGTTAGACAATTTTTCAACCAACAGCTTACGCAAGGTAACCAGCTGCCCATGGAAAAAGTGGGTGGCATCCGGAAGAATGACTACCTCCGGTTTTGTACTCAGAGTTTCAACCCAGCTGAGTACCGTAGCCGCATCGATTAGCTCATCATCAGCGCCATGAACCAACAGCCAATGTGCTTGTGGGTTCAACTCCGCGCCCTCTCCGATCATACCAACGGCAGGAGCAATCGTAATCAACTGCTGCGCATTGCAGCGATTAGCGGCCAGCACGGCGACCATACCGCCAAACGAAAACCCTGCAAGCCATAACTCAGCATCCTGAAACTGCTCCAGCAACCAAGCCGACAAGAACACAGTATCATCCGTTTCGCCAATACCATCTGCGTGCTCGCCTTCACTGCCGCCAACGCCACGGAAATTGAACCTCAACGTAGGAATTCCAAGGTCATGCATCGACCGGGCCAACGTGTGCACAACCTTATTGTGCATAGTTCCCTGATAAAGCGGATGAGGATGACAAATTAACGCCACCTGACGCCCATGACAATCTGCCGGAACCTCGAGTAAGCACTCAAGCTTTCCTGCCGGACCGTCCAGCAATACTGTTTCAGATTTTTTCGGTGCTTTTGAAGCCATAGTAGATAGCGTTTTCTGTACGTGCATTACCGTTGTGAAAACCATTTCACAACGCCAGAGTCCGGCAATTTTAATTCAGGGTTGCCTGTGGCAGGATACCGAGGTCTTTCACCAATACAACAGGCAAGCGCCATGAAACTTATATCCGATTCATTTGCAGACAATCAAGCCATGCCTGACAGCACCGCCTTCGGTATCCCGCATCCTGAAGAGCACATGACTCTCGGTCGCAACCTGAGCCCACACCTGCGTTGGAGCGACGTGCCCGCAGCAGCCAAATCGCTAGTGCTGTTCTGCAACGACCCGGATGTACCAACCGTGAAAGACAATATCAATCAGGAAGGCAAAGTCATACCGGCTGATATGCCACGAGCCAACTTCTGTCATTGGATCATGGTTGATATAGCGGCCACCGACGGCGAAATTGCCGAAGGTGCCTGCTCATCAGAAGTGACGATTGGGGGCAAAACAAATCCACCAGGACCTATCGGCTCTCGCCAGGGCATCAATGACTTCACCAGTTTTACTGCGGGAAACCCTGACATGAAAGGCGATTACTATGGCTGGGATGGTGCCTGCCCGCCATGGAACGATGAACTCATGCACAAGTATGAATTCATCATTTATGCCATTGATCTCGACTCATGCCCGGTATACGGTGCATTTACAGCTGCCAATGTGGCTGCGGCGATTAAGGGACATGTATTAGCTGAAGCCCACCTAAGCGGGACTTATACCCTGAACCCAACGCTGCGCTAAACCGGCTTACTGCACACTCAAGAGTTCAACTTCGAACAATAATGTGGCGTCAGGTGGAATCACACCACCGGCACCGCGGCTGCCGTAGGCCATATTGGGGGGAATAATAAGCTCGCGCTTACCGCCCACTTTCATGCCCGGAACACCCTGGTCCCAACCACGAATAACCTGCCCGGCGCCTAAGGCGAAAGGAAATGGCTCATTACGATCTAAAGAACTGTCAAACTTTTTGCCACGCAAATCAGGTGCGGTCGGCTCGTAAATCCAGCCCGTGTAATGCATCACGGCTGTCTGACCTTGTGTTGCCTCGGCGCCATCACCAACCACAACATCTTTAATAATTAATTCGGCTACTGCGCCAGATGCATCACTCACTGAACTCTCTCCGTCTGATTTTTCACTGTTTTGTCCACAAGCGGATAAAACAACCACCGCCAACAAAATGCCTAGTGCTCTTAAGCTATAAGCAGCTTTACTCATATTTTTTCGTCCGAATGTCATAATCGATCCTGCAGTTCTACTTTTCTGCATCGAAACCCAAAGAAGCCGAGTTAATACAAAAACGCTTCCCGGTAGGCGCGGGCCCGTCATCAAAAACATGCCCCAAATGAGCATCACAGTTCGCACAAACCACTTCTTCTCTACTCATACCATGACTGCGGTCTACATTGACCACAATACTGTCGCCCGCAATCGCCTGATAGTAACTCGGCCAACCGGTACCTGAATCAAACTTCGTATCCGATGCAAACAGCTCGGCACCGCAACACACACAGGTGTAGATGCCCGAGTCCTTATTATCAACATACTTTCCAGTAAACGCCCGCTCTGTGCCCTGCTCCTGGGTCACTGCAAACTGCTCTGACGTTAGTCGCTCGCGTAGCTCATCCTTAGTTGGCTTGGTGCTCATACACATACTCCCGAAACAGGTTTATCGATGACATCTAACAAAATTCTCATTTCAACAGACTATCAGCATAGGCAGAAGTTCGCTTAAGCGCCCAATTCAACCAACAGACGATTCATGCGCCGCACAAATTCGCCGGGATCATTGAGCTGACGACCCTCGGCAAGCGCCGCCTGATCAAACAGCAGGTTGCCAAGCTCAGAGAAACGGCTCTCATCTGACTCAGAATTCAAGCGTGCAATTAGCGGATGCTCAGGATTAACCTCAAGCACAGGCTTGCTCTCAGGCACACTTTGGCCACTCGCCTCCATAACCTTACGCATCTGCTGGCCGATATCATATTCGCCCAATACAAGGCATGCCGGCGACTCAGTCAGACGTTGCGTCGCTCTAACTTCGCTAACCTGACCATCAAGTACGGCTGACAGACGTTCGACGAGGTCTTTATTCTCTTCCAGTAATTCTTCGGTAGATTTCACATCTTCTTCTGAATCACCTAGTTCGCTCAAATCAAGTTCGCCACGTGTCACGTCGACAAGAGCGTGCTCGTTGTATTCGCGCAACTGACCCATCAGCCATTCATCAAGAGGCTCGGCAAGCAGCAGCACTTCAATTCCATGCTTCCGGAAAATCTCAAGATGCGGGCTGGACTTCGCGCTGGCAAAGTTCTCGCCTACAACGTAGTAGATCTTCTTCTGGTCATTCTTAATGCGGGAAATATAATCATCCAATGACTGATTCTGAACTTCTGCATCGGTGTGGGTAGTGGTGAAGCGCAGCAACTTGGCAATCTGATCGCGGTTGGCAAAATCTTCGGCCGGGCCTTCTTTCAGAACACGACCAAATTCATCCCAGAACGCCTGATACTTTTCTGCGTCGTCTTTCGCCAGCTTCGCTAGCATATCCAGTACGCGCTTCGTCAACGCGCCACGTATAGCTGTGACATTGCCGTCTTCCTGCAATAGCTCACGGGAAACGTTAAGCGATAGGTCATTGGTATCCACAACACCGCGAATGAACCTTAGATACAGAGGCAGAAAACGCTCTGCATCGTCCATAATAAATACGCGCTGGACATACAATTTAAGGCCGCGTGGCGCATCGCGGTTATACATATCGAATGGTGCTTTGGCCGGCAGATACAACAGGCTGGTGTATTCGCGTTTGCCTTCTACTCTATTGTGGCTCCAGAGGACCGGGTCCTGAAAGTCATGCGATACATGCTTATAGAACTCTTTGTACTCTTCATCATCAATTTCTGTACGGGGGCGCGTCCACAGTGCTTTAGCACTATTAACCGATTCAAATTCCGGCGCTGGCTGCTCGGCAGCGTCATCTTCCTCTGATGGTGGCGTCTGCATTTCAAGCATTTTTACAGGAAAGGCGATGTGGTCAGAATATTTGCGAATAAGCCCACGCAGACGATAGTCGTCCGCAAACTCTTTCGAGTCATCGCGCAAATGCAGAACAATACGGGTGCCTCGCTCAGAAAGCTCTACCTGCTCAATGGTGAATTCGCCCTCACCGCTCGACTCCCAGTGCACGCCTTCGGCCGCAGCCAAACCTGCACGACGGGTAAAGACCTCGACCCGGTCCGCAACAATAAATGACGAATAAAAGCCGACGCCAAACTGGCCGATAAGAGCTGAGTCTTTCGCATCACTGTCATTTAGGTTCTTAATAAATTCTGAGGTACCGGATTTTGCAATAGTGCCCAGATGGTCAACGACATCGTCACGCGACATGCCGATACCGGTGTCGGTAATACTGATTGTTCCGGCTTCAAGATCTGCCTCAATACGAATTTCCAGATCGGCCTGGTCTTCTAACAAGCTGCCGTCCGAAACTGCGGCGAAGCGCAAACGGTCATTAGCATCAGATGCATTAGAAATTAGCTCACGAAGGAATATCTCCTTGTTGCTATAAAGTGAATGAATCATCAGATGAAGCAATTGCTTCACTTCAGTCTGAAAACCAAGGGTAGTCTTTTCGTTCGCCATCAGGTCCTGCTCCAAATCGTATTCCAGTATCTGCGCCCGATTGGGCACAAAAGTATTCGCACCGTGCAAACGGCGGGAATTAGAAAACATAGGGGCTATGTGAGCCCTTTCAAGGGGCTCACCAACATTTACCGGCCGAAATGGCCAAATAGATAGCTAGATGGGGGTTGCGGGCCAGCCTGCGAGACAGGTTAGCAGTGCCATACTCAAATAGAAGCTGCGTATGCGGGGCATATAGCGCAGAAGTAACGGCCAGGCCATTAGGGCCGAGTCAGCCTCATCGTAGAGCTTCAGGATTATTTCAGGCTGGAAACGGGTCATATAACCAAACAAGTGGCAGGGGCTTACTTGCCAGCGGACTTCGAACGGGACCAGGCCACATAGAGGGAGGGTCGCTTGCTAGCCGAGACAGGCTTTGCACCAACGTCATCGGCATCCTGATCGAGCTCAGCC
>CBDTTT010000023.1:0-11436 GCA_965363345.1 uncultured Chromatiales bacterium | reverse complement strand
CGTATCGACTGTTGCCGGTATAATACCATTATCGGTGAAAATGGCAGCGCGCAGGGGGTTACGGGCTCACCGGATGACAACGTTTCGAACTCAGGTGCTGTGTATTTATTCCTGCAGGGTAACGACGCAGAATGGGAACGCAGCCGTTACATTAAGGCATCTAATTCTGCTGGCAATTTTGCCTTTGGCAGCGCCTTAGCTTTGAGTCAGACAGGTGCTTCTTTGGCAGTCGCGGCACCGACAGAGTCGGTTGCCAGTGGCGGTATTGGGCCGAATCCAGATGGTGATGATCCAACTGATGATGTAAATCAGAATGCTGACGCACCTGGTGCTGGTGCCGTTTACATCTATTAGGTAATAGCTTGGCTGCTTGTTTAATCGTTAGCATGCGGAGTATGTATGTCCGAACCTAAATCTGAAGCAGACGCGGCGCTAAGCGCCGAAGAAGAAGTTCGTGCGCGAGTACTTGGTGAAACGGCAAAGATTGCCTGGCATGAACTACAGCGTTTCTTTGCTACCGGTCATGCGGTAGCAGTAACGCCAGATCTAGATTTGATTGAAGTGGCTTATCAGATGTCGCAGGACAACGATAAACTCGTGGCTGGTTGGATGGACGCCGGCAAAATAAGACAGGTTAGTGATGCACAGGCCATCGAATGGCTGGAAGCCAATGCATTGATGTGGACTGTTGTCATAAAGCCCTGGATATTGGTTCAGCCGGTAATAAAGAAACAGTAGCGCAAAAAAGCATTACTATTACTTCCTGATTAATAGAAGACGCTTGGTTCAGGAGCTTTCGATGCGGTATATCGGCGCATTTATATCTGGTTTATTGTCTTTGCTGGTTTTGTCTATCGGCTGGTCTGTCGGCTGGTTGTATTTCAGTGACGCCCCGTTGCTGAATCGTTATATCACTATCTTTTATCCTGGGGTCGCTCCCGAAGATTCTGCTTACGCGTCCCTCAGTCCACGCGAACAGGTTATTGGTGATAACTCCTATCAGCTGCCTGTTGCCTCAGATAATGATAAGACTATTTCATCAGAATCTCTGGTTGAGATGGTTGCTTATGCATCTGAGCAGAACTCCCATTCATTGATCGTCGTGCATAAAGGTGTCATTCAACTCGAGTGGTATAAGTCCGGTTGGGACCGCAATCGTTTGACCCAGTCGCAATCAATGCATAAGAGCGTGCTGCCGATACTGTTGCAGGCAGCGGCGGAAGAGGGTGCAATTGGCTCAATAGAAGACCCTGTTGGCAAATATCTGACCGAGTGGCAGGATGATGAGCGTGGCGCCATTACGATCGAACAAATGCTCTGGATGTCGAGTGGTCTGTTCGAATACCCATTCAGCGTTAACCCATTTGCCGATGCATTTCAGTGGCTGTTTGCGAGTGATAGCATTCCTGTTTTGCTGCGTACCCCGATCGATTGGGTTCCGGGCGATAAGTTTCAGTACAACAATGTTAACTCTGAGTTATTGGGCCTTGTGATAGAGCGCGCTACTGGTATGCGTTACGCGCAGTACCTGCAGAAGAAGTTGTGGGGTCCGATGGGTGCAAAGGGTGCTGAACTGTGGCTCGATCAGGAAGGAGGTAAGGCTCATTCCTCGTGCTGTTTGCTTGCACCAACAATGGATTGGGTGCGCTTTGGCATGATGTTGCTAGGTGAGGGTAGCGTCAATAATCAAAATATTGTTGACGCTGATTTCATTCAACGTATGACGACTGCGTCGCCTAAGTTTGAATGGTATGGATATCAGATTTGGTTGGGCTATTCGCGGGAATTAAACCCACGTGCTCCAAAGTTGGCTGGTGGTTATCAGCGCACAGAACCATTTCTTGCCGAAGATACTTATTACACGTCGGGGTACGGAGCCCAGCGGGTATATGTGGTGCCGTCCGAAGAGCTGGTGGTCGTGCGCATGGGCCCGGCAAGTGGCAGAGAACCTGTTAAGCCAACATGGGACAATACGTTGCTTGTGAATACTGCGATACGCGGTATTCGTTAGCTCTTTTTTAGAGTATTAGGTGAAATAAATTTAATGAATCTACTAGTGTTGCTTGCTGCATTAACGGCGGTGCCCGGTCAGGCCGTGTATTTGAGTGTCCCTGATAGGGAGGGTGTCGAGACTGTATCAGCTGTATTTGAAGATCAGCAGGTGCAGCTTGCGGCGACTGACGATGGCTGGTTCGCTCTGCTGGGTGTGGACCTGGATGTAAAGCCAGGAACCTATGCTGTTCAGCTGAGCTATAAGTTTCAAAATAGTGCTACAGAGAGTGAAGCGCTAACACTTGAGGTTCTCCCAAAGGATTACCCGACAACGAAACTCGAAGTCTCTCCCAAATATGTTGAGCTAAGCGAAGAGAACAAGGCCCGTTCTGGCAATGACCGAAAGCAAATTTGGCAGGCCTATCAGGAAACTAACGTTTTGCCGTATTGGTCTGAGGATTTTATAATCCCGATTCCCGGCGTAGAGGGCGGACGCAATTTCGGCCACCGTCGGGTCTTTAATGAGCAGCCACGCTCACCACATTCAGGCGCGGACCTGAGAGCAGCGATGGGTACGAAGATTCTTGCTGCTAATAGTGGCAAGGTATTGTTGACCGGCGATTTTTTCTTTAATGGACAGGCGGTATTTATTGATCATGGCATGGGTGTCCTGACCATGTATCTGCATCTTTCTGAGATTCTTGTTGAAGATGGACAGATGGTGGATCGCGGCGATCTTATTGGCTTAGCAGGTGCTACGGGGAGAGTCACCGGACCACATCTGCATTGGGGTGCGAAGGTTGGTGGTGCTCGTGTTGATCCGTTCTCGTTGCCGGGAATTGCCGCTGAAACCACCGAGTAGCCATGTCATTAATGCTGGTCCTGTATTAGGCAACTGCTGTTATTATCTGGTAGATGCACGTTGTGCATGCCGTCATGTTTTTGCTTCCGATCGCCCGATAGTGCGAGCGTTATTAAAATTCTGAATCTGTCCGGTGCTACGCATCGAAGCTATAGCTTCCAGATCCGATTAATTTGTCAGCAGTTACAGCTGCTGTGTAGGGGATATTTATGCCAACGGATGTTCAACCCGACCTAGGGCGCTCGAAGCGAGTACTTGGATACCTATGGTTACAGCCCGGTATTAGCAGGATTAACGGCTATACCATGCTATGGGGCTGCCTGACTGGCATACCGTTTCTGGTCGTAATTAACTTCTTCCAGCCGTACATCCTTACCGCGATGCTTGACGTGCCTGCTGCAGAGCAGGGTTCAGTTTCTGCATATCTCGCAGTGCTGCATGAAATGGTCATGATATTTCTTGTCGGGCCTTTTGGTGCCTTGGCAGATAAGTTCGGGCGACGACGTATATATGCGCTGGGTTTCATTGTGACCGCTGCAGGTTTGATGATCTATCCATTTGCCGAATCCTTAACCGAGCTTGCCTTGTTCCGCTTGGTTTATTCGTTCGGTGCGGCATGCATCGTTGCTAGTTATTCTACTTTGTTGACCGATTATCCGGCAGAAGCATCACGCGGCAAAATGGTGGCGATGGCCGGCATGCTTAACGGTATCGGCATTCTTATTCTGACAGCTCTAAGCGGGCTATTGCCTAAGATGTTGTCTGGAATGGGCTACGGTGCGATCACAACCGGGCGATTGTCCATGGCCATTCTCGGTTCCATGTGTGTTGTCGCGGGCATAGTGATTGCTATTGGTCTTATTGGTGGGGATAAAGTGAGCGCCCACAAAGACAAGATGCCCTTCTTGAAACTCATGGCAAAAGGCATGCAAGCCGGACGGAACCCACGCATTATGGTGTCCTTTGCATCAGCCTTTGCGGCTCGTGGTGATGTAGTGGTTATCGGTACCTATGTCTCTTTGTGGGGAACAATTGCTGGTGTGTCGATAGGTATGTCTGAAGCCGATGCGTTAGCGCGGGCGACGATGATTTTCGCGACAATTCAGACAGCCGCACTAATTTCGGCGCCCATTCTCGGCATTCTTAATGACAAAATTAATCGCGTAACAGGTCTCGTACTTGGAATGGGGCTTGCAGCACTCGGTTATCTTGCATTTGGCTTTAGTGAGAACCCTTTCGAGGGTACGTGGTGGGTTCTTCCATCCGTACTTTTGGGTATTGGTCAGATGTCTGCAATTCTTGCCGGTACAACTCTCATCGGACAGGAAGTTAATCCTAAGTACACTGGTGCGACTATCGGCGTGTGGAGTTTCTTTGGTGCAGTCGGAACGCTAGGGGGCTCGTTCTTTGGTGGCATGCTGTTCGATTCCTGGCGCCCTGGCGCCCCGTTCTTGTTGATGGGCTTTGCTAATCTTATTGTAGCGTTTATGACTGTTTATGTTCGTCTGCGTTGGCCGCAGGAAGAGCCATTACGTATGGATGAGGATGAAGATACCGAGCCGTCAACCGAAGCAGCCTAATGTCGTTGTATAACCCATGGAGCTTGTAAATGACTACCCATGAGAAGAAAACCTTTGATCAGGTCTACAGTTATGCTGATCATTTCAGCAAACTCCCCTGGGCGCACGAGCATCCCTCGCATTTCCTTGATGAGATAGCTGCTGCCGAGCAGTCGGGCACTGTCCTTGATATTGGTTGCGGCGGTGGTACCGACTCAGTGTTTATGGCATCGAAGGGCTGGGATGTGACGGCACTGGATTTCGTTGGTAAGGCGTTGGACATGACGCGAGCACGTGCCGCAGATGCTGGTTTTTCGATTAAGACGATAGAAGCTGATATCACGGCCTGGGATCCAGTAGGAGAATTCGATCTGGTGCTCGATCATGGCTTGCTGCACAACATGGATCCGGTCAGGTATCAGGACTATCGTCAGCGAGTCATGCAGAGCATTCGTCCGGGCGGCCATTTTGTTATCTTGCATTGGTTACAGAGAAACTCTGACGAGTCTCAGAGTGAGCTTGGCCCAACCCGGGCAAGTCGCGAAACGATTAACGAGTTCTTTGCGCCTGAGCTTGTCGAGCGTAAATTCGATTTTGAAGAGTACGATGGCTTACCAGAGTCTGTTGGTGGGAGCATGGCGCAAGCTTACTATTGGTTTGTTCGTAAAGATGATGAGTAGCGCCAAATTTTCTGAATGCTTTTTATCGGAGCAAGTAATGCGACGTTTTGTACTGCTGGTTTTGATTGTCTTTAGTTTGTCTTTGAGCTCAGTTTTGTTGGCTCAGGATGCTGTCAGCGGCGAGTTTGAAAAGGTCAAGATGAAGACCTTCGATGGTGAGAAGTTTGTTTTCCCCAATGATATGCGTGGCACAACCCTGAATATTGTATTTCTAGGAATGTCCAATGATCAGGACAATGGGCAATTGCAGCAGGAGCAGCTGCTGGATTGGCAGGCTGCCCTCGAGGCTGAGCAGCTTTTTTCTGATAGTGTTGTGCCCTATCATTTTCCAGCCATGAACAGCCCACCCTTTTTCGTGAAAGGGATTATTGCCAGAGCAATGTCAGAATCCTATGAAGGCAAGGTGCCAATGGCACAAGCCGGGGTCATGTATCTTGATGATCTGGATGAGTTCGCAGGCGCCATAGGGCTGCAGGTTGATGATCAACCAACCCTTGTGATTGCAGATGGACAGGGCAAGCCTCTGCAGGTCATCAAAGGGACCCTGTCGGATAGTGGGCTCGCAAACATAGTACTAACGATACGTGCTGCTGGTAGGCCTCAAACAGCTGTCGGCGTTGTTTCGGAAGTAGAAATGGAATCGTCTGAGCAGACTGCTGAATAGGGCTGTTCTCCGATTCTTCCAGCCTCTGCTATTTCCAGCCCTGCAGCCATTGCTCCTGATCTTTCAAGGCTTGGAAATCTAGTTCGATCTCGCGTTTATTGATTACGGCTTCAACTAGGCAGCCGACAACGATTTGATTTTCATCACGTATTACTTCGGTTACCAGCCAATGCTTTTCTTTGTTGCTTGGGCTAACCGCTGTCCACTTACTCATTTTCAGTTTTTCAGGATTGAATTTGTTGATGGTTATTGCGTCCTCTGATGGGTAGAACATAGATATAAAAAAAGCCGGCTAATGCCGGCTTTTTTTCGGTGGTTTCCTGTTACCAAGGAACAACTGCTCCATCCTTATAATTGAGAAACTGTCCATTGTTTTCCGGCGTAAGACCATCGATGACCACTAGCATTTTGCTGACGCTTTCTTCCGGCATGATAGTGCCTTTGCGTTGTGGGCCGCTGGTGGTGTGCACCTGCCCGGGAGAGAGGACCGTCAGTATCACGCCTTTCTTCGGTGTTTCAAAGGCTAATGTATACATCAGCATATTGAGCGCAGCTTTGCTTGCACGATAGCTATAAAACAGAGGGAATTCAGCTTCTTTCGCGCCGAATGAACCGCCTTTGCTGGAAATGACGACGATCTTGCCAGCTTCAGCCGCACCAACATTGGCCATAAATGTGGTGGATAGATGTAACGGCGCAATCGCATTTACCTCATAACTCTTGCGAGCCATATCGTAGTCGATTTTGTCGGCTCGGAAAAATGCAGATTTGTATTTTGGTGTAATGCCTGCATTGCTTAGGAAAATATCAAAGGTCTGCTTTTTGTATTTTTTCTGCAATTCTGTAATGCGCTCGAAGTCGGTTACATCGAGTTGCTCGATAATAATGTTGTCATCATTAGCTGCTAAGGCCTGAAGCTCTTCTGAAGATTCTGGTTTTCGTGTTGTTGCAATAACGTTCCAGTCACGAGCAGCTAGTTGCTTTACAAACTCCAGACCGATACCACGGTTTGCTCCGGTTATGAATACGGTCTTCTGATCGGGATCAATCTCTGCGAACGAGTTGCCACCGATGATGCTGCTAAGAACAATAAGGCTTGAAATAAAACTGCGCATTGCTGCTGTCTCCAAATAATCGTGATGTGCATTGTGGCTTAGATAGATCTATGCCGCTAGGGTCGCTTTGTCTTACAGTCCGCCACGCGACCCGCGGACTTGACGATATATCACCCCGGAATAGAGTTCTTATCGTTAATTTTTTGGTGGCACATCGTCCACTGACCGCACATCCAAGACTGCAATCCTGTCGAATATACTTATACACGGCTACTGTTAGTACTAGTAAGCTTAACAATATTAGAGCGAAATTCATTGAATATGACACAGGCTACAGAAACAGAAGCAATATATCCGTTCCGTCTTTGGTGGGGGCTAGCCGGTTGTGCCGCATTCATGGGCTTGGTATTGCTGTTTGGTGTGGTCAGTGATCCAGCGATATTCCCTATCGATAAAGGTGATATGTGGTACTACTGGCAGTTAAAGAATCCTGACTGGCTAACACGGGTTTCCGCTTGGTTGCCTTATGGTTTCCACCAGATAGGTATGTGGTATCTCATTGCCAAAGGGCAGCAGGTTCGTCCACGTTATATCTTTGGGTTGCACTCATTCAACGTATGGGCCCTTTTGCTTAACGGTTCCTTTATGGTGCTGCATGTCGTTCAGACCCGTTTCTTCTATGACGGTATTGCTCAGGATGTGCATGAAGCATCATCAATGATGTCAGTGATTCTGATGTTGCTATTGATTCTATTGATGGAGAATAATCGTCGAGGATTATTCTTTGGCTACAAGGTTAAGCCGTTATTCAGTATCGGTGATACGGTCAAGCGTTACCACGGTTACTATTTCTCCTGGGCGATCATTTATACCTTCTGGTATCACCCGGTTGAATTGACCTCCGGTCATATTGCAGGCTTTGCGTATATGAGTCTGCTGCTGTTGCAGAGCAGTTTGTTTTTTACCAGCTTTCATCGGAATCGCTGGTGGACAGTGTCGCTCGAGGTGTTGTTTACGGTGCACGGCGCATTCGTCGCCTATTTCATTATGCAGCAGAGTCAGGGATTGAATGCTGCTGGCATGTTCCTCTTTGGTGGTATGGCAACCTTTCTGGTCTGCCAGATCCATGGTTTGGGTCTTAATACCCGGGGCAAACTGATTATCGCTGTGCCTATGATTACTTCCATTGCCACCTTCTACTGGTTCTTCCCCGAAGGTTTAGCCAATGTCGCGCGTACACCGTTAATCATGTTCGGTGGCACATTTGTTATGGCCCTTCTGGTGTGGGTGCTGATTAAATCGGCAGCGGTCGTTAATTGGTTGTGTGGTGTTGATTCCAGTAAGAGTGTTTCTCAGGGCGCTAGTTAATACCGTATTACCGAAGCTAAGTAATAGACAAAAAAGCCGACTTTAACGTCGGCTTTTTTATTGCTCTACTACTCAGCATTAATGCTCGGTATTAGTTTATCGGCCGTCTTCGACAGTTAGCGGCCTCAGGTAGTTCGCTTCAATACTTTTTATGAGTTCATCAACCAGAATTGCCTAACCTGGCACGGTTGACTAGCTTTTGTACTCCGCAACTCCAGCCAGACTGCGTCGCGGCTTAGCCATGCCGGTATCTATCTGACCGGTGATAACACCTTTAGCGATATCAACTTTCGACATCACCCCGGTAAATATATTGGTCACGAATACTGATTGCTCGTCATTGGAGATTGTGATCATGGCGTAGCCGTACTCATCAAGCTCTATGGTCCGCAGCGAGTTGCCGGTTTCATCAATAAAGTCGATAAAGCTGCCGCGTAACAGCAGCAGTGTGCCGTCACTTAGATAGTCGACTCCGGTGGTCCAACGCCTTATGTATTCTTCACCGCCGGGCCAGTTGATTAGATCGGGCAGTTGGCTGCCGGTTTCTATGTCATAGCGGAGAACCCGCATGCCCAGATCGGTAATATAGGCCAGTGTTTTGCCATCAGGATGCAGGGCCGAGTGTGTTACGCCATGGAAGCCAGTCATTGATTCGGCTGTTTCATTGTCGTATTCGCAAAGCAATTCCATGTTCTGATTGAATCGCGCAATACGCCCGTAGCCCACGACATTGGTGCCATCCAGCGTACGCATGTCACCGCCCTGATAAGGCTTGTCACCTTTCAGGTACTCGCAGAGAAAGAAGTCGCCATTGTTGCCGAAGCAAACGCTGCCCCAGCCGCGGGTACCGAAGTCATGATTTGGCAGCTGTTTGCCGTCGGTGCCGACACGTAATACTGCGTATGAGAAAGGATCAAATGCCCATAGCGTGCCATCGGGCGCAAACCTGAGGTTGATAATTAGGTGACTAGTGCCCTCTGTATACAGCGTTCCCTTGGGCACCATATTGCGATCAAATTGCAGAATGCGCCCTTCGCCGGCGTGATCATCTTCTTTGTTGTTAAGATAGCTGCAGCCGAGGAAAATATCTCCGTCGGCAAAAGGTTTCATTGTTGATACCACGGTCATATTCAGAGCCCTATACGAAGCGAGTGATTCAATATAGACATAGTCGGATGCGGCTGCGCTCGTGGCTATAGTCATTTACCACAGTCCTGCATGCACCATTTTAGGTCGGTTATGTTGCACTGCGCACTATATGCAGGCAATTAACCAAGCCGGAATTCGATATTTCAGGCTTTTGGGGTTGGCACGCATATTGCTAATGATGCTTATGGAGCGAGTGCCGGTATTTCCGGTAGTTCGTGTTGATAAGCACTTAACTTGTTCAAGAGAAAATAATGGAATTCCATACCCGTAAGTTTGTTAAGCCCGGTGATCTTAATCCCCGCAACACATTGTTTGGTGGCCGCCTGCTCGAGTGGGTCGACGAAGAGTGCATGATCTATTGCAGTTGTCAGCTTGGTCATGCCTCGCTCGCAACCAAATTTATTGATGAAATAGATTTTAGGTCGGCAGCCTATCAGGGAGATATTGTAGAAATTGGTGTGGAGACTGTAGCTATAGGCCGCACGTCAATTACTGTCAGTTGTGTTGTGCGTAACAAAGCGAGTCAGGAATTGATTCTCGCGGTAGATAAAATTGTGCTTGTTTCATTAGACAATGAGGGTAAGCCTATACCGCATGATTTGGCACGCAAGCCCACGTGAGCGTCGCTTTTTGCCCAAAGATTCTAGCTAGAGCGGTTGAGGTTGAGCATCAGCCAACTGCCTGCGCCCAGCAGAAAGCCAACGGTGTTGAGAGCCTTGCCAATCATGAAGGCGCTTGAGTAATCGGCGGATCCAAGTTGGCGCTGAGCCAGCTCAAATAAATTACCATCCGACTGCAATATCACGAAAGTGCCTACGGCAAAACAGATAAAGCCCACTAAGCATAGAATGCTAAGTGGGCTTTTTACTGATTGTAGTTGCAGTAGTGCTGCCATGATCAGCAGTGCCTGTCCAATGTGGTACCCGTATGTCAGCAGCCATTGGTAGGAGCTATTCAGATCCATGGATTGTTCTCTGCGGCAGACCTATACGTTGCGACCTTGAATCACCTCAGGTTCATCTTGATCACGCAGCCAGATTTGTCTGGGTGCATAGCCTTCTTTACGCATGAAGTGTTCTGTGTAAACGATTCTATCGGGGTCGATGCGTGCGAGTTGCCCTTGTGGAGGCTCAGTTAACGAGCGACCGAGCTCAAAAGAAGATGCCGGCCATTTGAAAATCTGCATGCCGTGTTCCCATTCAGGGGTGCCAACATCGAGCAGCGTAACATTGCCAAATAGCTGTGCGCCCATCACGCAGGCCCAGCCAGCCATTGGGTTTGCTATGGCAAAAGACACTCTTGGATCGCGCGCCATGGCTTTGACTTTCGGGCTGTTCGGTTGAGGGAAGATATACAGCGACGTGCCATCAGCGTAGAACTCAACTGGACTCACGATGGGTGAGCCATCCTTTTTTACGGTGCCGACATAACCGATATTGGTGAGTGCAAACAGACGGTCAATTTTAGCCTCGAGCTGTGCTTTAGTGAGTTTGGCTGTTGGCCAGGGCTCTTCTATTAGAAAGGGATGTGCAATAGTCATGCGGTTCGTCTCCGATTAAGGTTAGCTTAAGTATGGCTGGTGTTATGCGGGATCTTCGATTTCTTTGGGCGCTTCATTAGCAAATGCTTCCCAGGTACCTTTTGGCTGAACCTGCGGCCACTCTTCTGGTGGCGACAGAAACTCGGGTGCATCTTTCTCGATTTTCGCCAGCACTTTGGGAGGGATGTCGCCGTAGTCTTTCAGGCCTTTGTGACTGAACATGCGACCAAACAACACCTGGTCTTTCAGGTCACTTTGTCCCATTCGCATCCATGGCCACCACTGCGACAAGCGGCTGAAGCCTGCATTGTAACGAGAGGTGGGTTCGCTGCGGTCTGTCATTTCATCAAGCGACATGCTGAAGGTGAAATGCTCGGACGGGCTAATGCGGGCTCCGGTAGACGCTTTTGGCCAATGTGCCGGGTCTACAGGGTTGGTGTATTCGTGCGCGTAGTCCCACGCGAGCATCAGGTCATCGCCGTAGGTCTCGAATGGAAGTACGAAAGGTACGACGCCGCCCATGTCTACTGCGGTTCCGTCATTCATCAGAGTGGCATCATCTTTTGC
>CBDTTT010000022.1:0-11715 GCA_965363345.1 uncultured Chromatiales bacterium | reverse complement strand
TATTGCCGTAATCACGGCGCACACCCACCGATCACACCCACCGATCACACCCACCGATCACACCAGTGCTTCGGGAGCTTTCTTGAAATTCGCGTATGCGGAGAGAAATAAAGGTGCCCCGGGTGCTGAGTACAGGGGTTGCACCCGGGGCGACAGCAAGTGGCTTGGGGAAACCGGTCTTACTGTTCCGCTCAGGGAGGCGAGCGGATGATGCTAGGCATCACAGTACATATGATAGCAGTTAGGTATAAAAGTTCCGCTATTAACATAAACCTGTCCAAATAGGACACCAATCAATACCTTAGCAATGCTCTAGTGCGCCTCATCCCAGTTTTTGCCGCAGCCCACATCAACTTTTAGCGGTACTTTCAGCTTTGCAGCATCAGACATCAGCATTTTCAGCTTGGCCTTAACGTCTTCCAGAACCGGGTTTGCAACCTCAAGCACCAGTTCATCGTGCACCTGCATGATGACTTTGGCATCAACACTTTCTGAGTCCAGCCAGTTTTGAACCTTTAGCATGGCCATCTTGATGATGTCCGCCGCGGTACCCTGCATGGGCGCGTTAATCGCACTGCGCTCTGCATACTGCCGGCGCTGACCGTTGCTGTCGTTGATCTCGGGTAGATACAGACGCCTGCCGAAAACCGTTTCGACGTAGCCCTGTTGCTTCGCGGTTTCGCGGATGCTTTCCATGAACTCATGAACGCCGGGGTAACGTTCGAAATAGGTCTTGATGTAATCCCTGGCTTCAAATTGTGGAATATTGAGTTGTTTGGCGAGTCCCCACTCAGACATGCCGTACATCAGACCAAAGTTGATGGCTTTGGCGGCGCGGCGCTGGTCAGTCGTGACATCGGCCAGGTCGACACCGAACACTTCGGCAGCAGTTGCTTTATGCACATCTTCATCGCTGGCGAAGGCTTTCAGTAAATTCGGGTCTTCAGAAATATGCGCCATGATACGAAGCTCAATCTGAGAGTAATCAGCGGCGACTAGGGTGTAGCCTTTTTCAGGAATGAAGGCCTGACGTATGCGCCTGCCTTCCTCCGTACGAATGGGAATATTCTGCAGATTAGGATCGGATGAACTCAGTCTTCCTGTTGCAGCTACGGACTGATGGTAGGAGGTATGAATCCGACCCGTTTTCTTGTCAATCATGCCCGGCAGCTTGTCGGTGTAGGTGCTTTTAAGCTTGGCCATGCCCCGGTGCTCGAGAATCAGCTGCGGCAGTTCGTAATCTTCGGCAAGCTTCTGCAACACGTCTTCGGCTGTGGAAGGTTGGCCTTTGGGTGTTTTCTTCACCACCGGCAGCTTCTGCTCTTCAAACAGTATGGCCTGCAGCTGTTTGGGGGATGCCAGATTGAAGCTGTGGCCCGCGACTTCATGCGCTTTAATTTCTATTTTCTGCAGCTTCTGATCGAGCTCTATGCTTTGTTGAGCGAGCAGGAAATCATCGACTAACACTCCGGTTTCTTCTATCTTTTGCAACACAGGTACTAACGGCTGCTCAATCTCCAGATAGAGTTTTTTGAGGTTTGGTACTTTCTCAATTTGTGCCCAGAGATAAAGGTGTAACTGTAAACAAATGTCCGCATCTTCGGCCGCGTAGGGTGCTGCTACTTCTAGTGAGACCTCGTTAAAACCGATTTGTTTGGCGCCTTTGCCGGCCACGTCTTCGTAGTGAATCGTGTCAATGTTCAGATAGCGACCTGCGACCGAATCAAGGTCATGTCGACCAGCGGTGCTATTTAAAATATAGGATTCGATCATCGTGTCGAAGGCCATGCCTCGCAGGCTGAGGTCATAGTTAGCAAGTATGTGCGCGTCGTACTTCAGGTGATGCCCGACCTTTTTGGCATTCGGGTTTTCCAGCCAGGGTTTGAGGCGTTCCAGTACATAGTCGCGTTGCAGCTGTTCGGGTGCCCCGGCGTAGTTGTGTGCTACCGGTAGGTAGGCAGCCTTGCCGGGCTCGATTGAGAATGACAGGCCCACAAGCTCGGCTTCCATGTAGCGAATACTGGTGGTTTCTGTGTCGAAGGCGGTTAGTTCTGCGCCATCAATAGCCTTTAGCCACAGTTCAAATTGTTCTTCGGTAAGTATGGTTTCATAGTCGCGTGCTGTGACTGCGGTGCCGGCGACAGTCTCCTCTGCGGCAGCTGCAGCGGGTGCAACACGCGCCGGGCTCTCGCCGTTGAGCAGTGTTTTCAGCAGACTTTTAAGCTCCATCTCTTCGTAGAGTGCCTGCAAGCCTGCTTTGTCAGGCTCGCCGGGAGTGAAGCTCTCGGGTGAAAAATCGATATCGAGGTTTATGTCGATCGTCACTAGTTTTTTCGACAACCCAAGCTGATCCAGGTTGCCCCTTAGGTTTTCTCCGATTTTGCCGCCAATCTCATCGGCATGTGCCACGAGGTTGTCCAAGGTTGCATATTGATTCAGCCATTTAGCTGCCGTTTTAGGGCCACATTTGGGAATGCCGGGCACGTTGTCAGATGTGTCGCCCACAAGGGCGAGATAGTCGATGATTTGTTCCGGAGTTACGCCAAACCTTTCGACTACGCCCTCAACATCACTTTTTCGCGAGGGTCGATGCATGGTGTCGACCAGCGATACATGCTCATTTACCAGCTGCGCCATGTCTTTGTCGCCGGTGCTGATAATTGTTCTGACACCGGCTTTACCAGCTTTGTCAGCCAGTGTGCCGATAACATCATCGGCCTCTACACCAGGCATTCTGATAAAGGGCAGGCCCGACATTTCCATCGCAGAGTTTAATGCCTCAACCTGAGATCGCAGGTCATCTGGCATGGGAGGGCGATTTGCTTTGTATTCGGGATACATCTCATGACGGAAGTTCTTGCCCGGTGCATCCATAACGATAACGATAAGGTCAGTCTTCTGCTCGTTGAAGGTTTTTTGCAGCATATTCAGCATGACGTGAATAGCGCCGGTTGGCTGACCTTTGCTATTCGTTAGCGGCGGTGCTGCATGGAATGCGCGGTAAAGATAAGACGATCCATCGACTAGCAGTAGCGAGTGTTTGCCGCTCATGTTGTTGTGCCCATAGTTGTTTTAGTTTTCTGCTGAAGGCTCAGCTTCTGGCGTGATCAAAGTTTCAGCAGTCGGGCTGCTAGCCGGTTCGATTACTTCTGCTGGTGCCGGCAGAAACAGCGCGCCGGACTGGCCACAGCCTGCAAGCAGCAACACCACAAGCAAGCTGTGACCTAATACGAAGCTGCGTCTGATAAACAGCATCCGCGAGCTCACTTTTTGTATGCCTCACCAACCCGACGATAGGCATCACGAAAACTGATGCCCTCTTCGACAACCATTTTGTTGGCATCTCCGGCAGCGTGCACTGACGGATCCAGTGAAATATTATCGGGCACAAAGCTTAGCCCACCGATAAGGCTCGCCATGATAAGCGCGGAGTCTTCAGCAAGGTCGATAGCCTTGAACAGCGGTGCTTTGATTCGTTGTAAATCACGCTGATAACCCGACGGCAATTTGGCAGTAATACCCATTACTTCGGTCAGGCTGCCCTGCATAGTCGCCGTGGCAGCACGCACCAGTTCCAGCACATCCGGATTACGCTTTTGCGGCATGATGGACGAACCAGTTGTCATGTTGTCGGGCAGGCTGATAAACGCAAACTCCTGCGTGTAGAACAACAGCAGGTCAGCAGCAATTCGGCCCAGATCCTGCATTAACAAGCAGAGTTCAAAAACTAGAGTTGCTTCAGCTTTGCCGCGTGACAACTGCACTGCGGTAACCGGTTCATGCACCCTGTCGAAACCCAGCGCATCGGCAGTTGCCTGCCGGTCAATAGGAATATTCGGAGTGCCGTAGCCGGCAGCGCTTCCCAGCGGACTTAAATTGATCCGCTTCAGGCTACGTTGCAGGCCAGCAACGTCGTCCTGCAGTTCGGTGACATAAGCACCGGCCCACAGAGCCACGGAACTTGGCATGCCTTGTTGCATATGGGTATAGCCGGGCAGGGGGATATCTCCCTGCTTGTCAGCAAGTTTTTCCAGTGCAGTAGCGGTGCTGGTGGCGGCTGCCGCGAGTTGTTCAGCCGCATCACGCAGGTACAAACGCAGTGCTACCAGTACCTGGTCATTACGTGACCGGCCCAGATGAATGCGTTTACCGGCTTCGCCGATTGCTGTTGTCAGGCGGCCTTCTAAAGCCGTATGCACATCTTCATCTTCAAGCGAAATAGACCACTCGCCAGCAGCATGTGATTGCGCTAGCGCATTGAGCCCTGTTTCGATTGCGGCACGGTCATCATCATTGAGTAAGCCCTGAGCATTCAGCATGTTTGCGTGAGCAATAGAAGCCCGCACGTCATACTGCACCAGTCGCGCATCCAGTTGATGATCTTCGCCGGCGGTGTAACGCAAAATCCGTTCGTCCAAAGGTTGCCCTTTGTCCCACAAGCGTGTGTTCGACTGTGACATTAGTCCTGCCCCTGTTCCGCCGCTGATAGTGCAGTGATGTGTTTCACGATCAAGGTGCCGGTGCCTTCATTGGTAAACACTTCCAATAACAGGCTGTCGGCAATCTTGTACGAGATCATATGGACCCGTGATACACCGCCATGGATTGCCGTCTCTATGGCAATAGCTTTTGGCAGCATGCCTGCCTTAAGTGAACCGTTATCCCGCAGTTTCTGCAAGCCTTCAATATCCAGGTAAGAGATAATTGAAGTGACATCTTCAACATCTTCAAGGATACCGGGTGCACCGGTGGTTAGAATAAGCTTTTCGGCGTTCAAAGCCGAAGCCAGTTCAGCGGCCACAGTGTCGGCATTGATATTCAGCAATGTCCCGTCACTATCAGCCGAAAGTGGGCTGATGATCGGCACCAGACCATTGTCCAGTTGCGTATGCAGCACGCTGACATCGACTGACTCGATATTGCCAACAAAACCATAGTCCACAGTCTCGTCTCCCATCTGCACAGGAGGCCGTTTGCTGGCATTGATCAATCCACAGTCGACACCACTGATGCCGACAGCGGGCACATCCAGGTCACGACAGGCAGCAAGAATCTGAGTGTTGATCTCACCATTAAGAATCATGGTCGATACTTTCAGTGTTTCCGCGTTGGTTACCCGTCGACCGTCTATCATATTGGTTTCGATGCCAAGGGCACCGGCTAGCCGTGTTGACTGCGGCCCGCCGCCATGAATAACAACGATACGTATGCCTACCTGATGCAGGATCGAAATCTGTTCAACAAGTTTGTTCGTTGATTCGCGACTCTCGAAAACTTCACCGCCGGCTTTGATAACGAATATCTTCTTTTTGTACATGCGTATGTAGGGAGCGGCATGTTTCAGTGCTCCTACTACGATGTCCCGATTTTTAGGTTTGCTAATCATTATTTTGTTGTTCCAAGCATTTGATGCAGTACTGCCATTTGGGCGTACATTCGGTTTCGTGCTTCAGGGATAACCACACTGCGCGGACCATCCAGTACTTCATCGGCAACCACTACGCCACGGCGTACGGGTAGGCAATGCATAAACCGAGCGTCTTTCTGCGCGGTGTCGAACCAGCTATTGTCGACGCACCAGCCTTTTAAACCTTCGCGCGCTCTTTCGTCATTAGGTATATGGCCATAGTGCTTGGTCGATGCCCATGATTTTGCGTAAATCACATGGGCGCCTTCAAGCGCTTCTGCCCGGTCATCAGTCTCGGTTACCGAGCCTCCGGATAAGCCTGCGGCATCGCGAGCTTTATCCATGATCGACTCCGGCAACTCAAAGCCCTCAGGGCGCAGTACGGTGACATCCATGCCACGCATCGCCGCCATATGCACGGTTGCGGAAGGCACGGCCAACGGCAGTGCGCGTGGGTGATAGGCCCAGCTCAACACGAACTTGCCACCGCTACGAGGCAGGCCAAGGTCGTCCATCGTTTTCCAGTCGGCAAGACTTTGGCACGGATGATTGATAGCCGATTCCATATTGATCAACGGCACATTCGCCAGATCCCGGAACGCCATATAATCTTTGTCAGCCAGGTCATGCTCGAGATTTTCGCGTTCTGCAAAGCAACGAATCCCCAGCGCATCTGCATATGACGCGATGACAGGAATAGCCTCACGAATATGTTCCGCTGCCTGTCCGTCCATTACGATGCCGTGGCGTGTTTCCAGACCATGAATCGACATGTCGGGTGAAATCACAAATGAGCCGCCACCCATGCGCGCCATCGCAGCCTGAAATGAGGCCAGCGTTCGCAAAGAAGGGCTCAGAAATAACAGAGCCAGAACTTTGCCTTCCAGCGCGCGTGGTTCCGGGTGGGTCTCCAAGCGACGCGCAAGCGAGAGCAGGTTTTCCACTTCTTCGGGGTTAATCAGTGCCAGATCTTGAAACTCATTCATGTGATTACCTTCGTTCTATCTGTGTATGTCTAATTTATTTCTGCAAGCGCATCCAGCAACTGCTGAATGTGCTCCTGTTGTATCGTGAGCGGTGGCAGCAAACGGATCACTTTCGGATCTGAGCTAGCGCCAACCAATATGCCTTTCTCGAGCAATGCGGCACTGACTTCTTTCGCTGGACGGTCGCATATGAGCCCCGTCAAAAAGCCTTTGCCCTGAACTCCGATTACCGGACCCACGGGTAGGTTGGCCCGTAAAAATTCAGATTGTTGCTGGACGTTTTGCAGCAATTTCTCATCATTAATGACATCAATGACAGTTGCAATCATTGCGCTGGCAAGTGGGCCGCCACCGAAGGTGGTGCCTAGGTCGCCATTTTGAGCAACCTCTGACAGTGCATCCGATACGATTACCGCACCACAAGGGAAACCACCGCCCAGCGATTTCGCTGAAGTGATGATGTCTGGATTCACATCAAACAACTCGATGGCAAAGGCAGTACCACAACGACCCATGCCGGTTTGTACTTCATCAGCAATGAGTACTGCACCAACTTCTTTGCATCGGGCAGCTATCGCCTGCACAAATTCTTTGTTCAGGTCATAGGCACCGGCGACACCTTGTACGGGTTCCAGAATTACCGCTGCAGTTTGTTCATCAACGATATCGTTGACGCTCGCGATGTCATCACGAGGTAAAAACTCGACTTCAAACGGCGTGTTTGGGAATGTGTACCACTTCTCTTTTGCTCCCCACGTGCACGCACCTGCGGCTGCGGTCCTGCCATGGAAGCCATGTTCTATAGCAACCACCTTGCCACGACCGTTGTGCTTCAGCGCTATGCGTAATGCGTTTTCGTTGGCTTCGGCGCCGCTATTGACCAGAAACACATGGTTCAGGTCGCCGGGGGCAAAGTCTGCCAGTTTCCGTGCAGCCTCAGCACGAATGTCGAGCGCAACCGCATTGCTCTGAAAAAACAGAGTCTCAGCTTGTTGCTTTAACGCTTCGATCAGACGTGGGTGGCTATAGCCGATGCCGGCTACGGCATGTCCGCCATAGAGATCGAGCAATTCGCGGTCTTTGCACTGTATGTGTACACCCTTGGCTGACACGGGCTCAAAGCCCCATTGTCCGTAGACCTGGAGCAGATGTTCAGCTTCGGCAAGTTGTGCTGCGTTCTTAGTCATAGTTGTAGCTTTGCGTGTTAGCCCCAGCCGGTTGCCGGAGTGGTTAATCCAAGTGTTTCATCAAAACCAAGCTTCCGGTTCATCCACTGCATTGCACCGCCGGCCGCACCTTTAATCAGGTTGTCGATGACGGTGAATACCACAACAGTATCGCCATCTGATGCCACGCCGATGTGTGAGTAGTTGCTGCCGGTGACATCTTTTAATCGCGGCGTACCTTTAACCACAGTTACAAATTCGTTGTGGTTGTAAAAGTTGGTGAACTCGTCGAACAATGCTTCGGTCGCAATAGGCTGCTTCAATTTGGCCTGCACAGTCATGTGAATGCCCCGGGCAAACGGGCCCGAGTGCGGTAGGAAGTTGAGCTTGCTGTCTTTACCGGTTAGCGCTTTGCAGATGGCAACGACCTCCGGTGCATGCCTATGACCCAGCGGGTTGTAGGCGTACAGATTTGAATGCCGCATCGGGTGATGCGTGCCCGCCGTAGGTGCTTGACCCGAACCCGTGCTGCCGGTGATACCGAAAGCAGTCATTTCAGGCTCAATCAGATCCAATTGCAGCAACGGAACAGCAGCTAGCAGCATGGCTGTAGCAAAGCAGCCCGGATGCCCTACATGAGGGTGTTCTGTATTGGGAATGTGTTCAGGCAGGGCGCAAACGAATTGATCCAGCAGTTCCGGCGCGCCATGCGGTGCATAGACTTCTGCATAAGCATCGGCATCGGCAAAACGAAAGTCTGCTGATACATCGACCACATTGATTTCGGCATCTTTTGCCTGCGCTAGTACAGCCGCGATCAGTCCGGCACTTGCACCGTGGGGTGCAGCAGAGAACACCGCAACCTTACCTTGCAGGTGCGGGCTTAAATCTGAAGGATCTATAAAGCACTGGTCGCCAAAAGCGTTCTGCAAATGAGGGAACACCGAGTTGATAGCTTGCCCCGCATTTGATGCAGATACTGCAGCGGCCAATTCAAGCTGCGGATGTCCTGCTATCAGGCGCAACAGTTCACCACCGACATAGCCGGAGCTGCCAATCACGATAGTTTTAATTTGCTCACTCATAATCTTTCCAAACAAAATTTGCGGTGCTATTTAGCACCGTTTAACTTGAGTACCTTAATAACCTCATCGCCTAAATCTGCGCTGTCGGTTAGTGCGTTTGCTGCCGGAACATTAAGACGCTCATTAATCAGTTTCTTACCGACAAGGTTGTCGGTTGCAGGGCCGGTAACAACGTCTGTTTTCAGGTTGTAATCTTCCTGCATCAGTTTCACGCCGCCCCATGCCGCTACCGGGTCGTTTGCACATAGCACAACACAGGTAAGCGCTTCGCGGATGTCTTCATCTGCAAGAATCGCTTGTACACCGTAGGTGCCGAGCAGTCCGTCGCCGAGTTCAAATACCACTACGTCAGGCTTGTTGGCACATAGCTTGTTTAGCATTGTCCGCGTAACCGCAGGGCCGTTTTCATTGCTGCTGGTTACTACGCCAAAATCACTAAAGATAAGCGTGTTACGGGCGCCGGCATCTTCCATCGCGAGGATGTCACGCCTTAGCGCCACACCGGTGGCTTTAAATGCATCAACGGTAAGCCCCTGATGCCGTAAGCGACTGATGATGGCGCAAGCCGCAGCAGTTTTGCCCGAATCCATGCAGGTTCCGGGAAGCGCAACTACAGGCACACCATGTGTGTTGAGTGGCGGCAGACCTTCAAGCTTTTCTACTCCGACACGTGCGGTAACACCGATACGTTCGCCGAGGTGCGGGAATTCCAGGACGCTACCCAGCACCTTCACATCGAAGGGTTGTCCAAAATTGGCATTGATCGAATCGCAAACGCCGATCACGCCGCCAATATTCAGGAGCTGCAGTATGTCACCCGGTTTTACTGATTCCGGCATATGTCCGGAGTAGCCAAACAGAGCATTTCGATAGCCAATAGCACCGACAACAATATCGCCACGTTTGACTTGCGCCATCCGGCCGCTAACTAACTCTAGCTTGTTGTAGGTTGCCTTATTGTTGAGTACTTCAACTGCCAGCAACACACCTTCTTCACATGGAATGTCATCACTTAAGTGAAGCTCCTGACTAATGCCAAGGTGCTCTGCGACTGAACCGATTTTATCTGCAATTACTGTTTTCATTTGTTCTGTCCTGCTCGGGTCTGCAACATGCCCGGAAGTGAAAGCACAGTGGAGTAACCCAATGCATCACGTGGAGTCCACTCACCAGCGGCTTCGCCATATACACCTTTGCTTGCAGCCATTAGTGAGTAGTCTGAATCAATGCCTTCAACAAACAAGTTGCCGGGGCGTAGCTTAATTTTTACTTCGCCACTAACGCGTTGTTGAGACGAGTCGAGTAACGCTTCAATATCGCGACAAACAGGATCAAGTTGCTTGCCTTCATGCACGAAGTTGCCGTAGTTCAGTGAGACGCCCTCTTTAATGGTCATCTGCAAAGAACTAAGCACCAATTTTTCGAGCTCACGATGAGCGGTTAGCAGAATTTCTGCTGCAGGCGCTTCAAATGCCACACGCCCTTTTGTGCCCAATACCGTGTCACCAAGGTGTATGCCGCGACCGATACCATAGCCACCGGAGATCACTTCCAGCTTCTCGATGAGGTCTACAGGATTCATCGCTACGCCATCAATGCTTACCGGAACGCCAGCCTCAAATCCTATTTTCAGCTCACGTGGTTCCAAAGGTTTATCAAATGCACCTGAAGAAAGCACCCAGGCATGCTCGGGGATAGTATCAAGCGAGGTGAGTGTTTCCTGCCCGCCAATACTGATGCCCCACAAACCCCGGTTAATGGAATACTCGGCGCCTGACGGTGGCATCGGGTAGTTGCCGGCTTGTAGATACGCGACCTGTTCTTCGCGAACAAAAGACTGGTCACGAACCGGAGCAATAATATCAAGGTTCGGGTTGATGGTTTTAAGCGCTACCTCAAACCGTACTTGATCATTACCGGCAGCAGTACAGCCGTGTGCAACCGTTGCTGTGCCACGCTCTTTAGCCAGTTCTGCGAGCAGCGTAGCTTGAATGCCTCGTTCTGCACCGACGCACATGGGGTAGAACTGTCCGCGACGGACGTTGCCCGCAATCAGATACTTGATGACGCGTTCAAAGAAGATATCGCGTGCTTCGATCAACACATGTTCGGTTGCACCCAATGCCATCGAACGGTCGTGAAGGCTTTGTGCCGCTTCGGCATCGAGTCCGCCCGTATTAACGCAGGCGGTAATGACCGGGCGTCCGTAGGTTTCTATTAACCAGGGCACGCAAAAAGACGTGTCCAGTCCACCGGAGTAGGCGAGCAAAATGGGTGAGTTATCACTGCTTGTATTCATTGTATGTAGTTCCTAAGCTTTAGCTCTGCAAATTGCTTTGCAATTTAGCGAGCAAAGTTTTTTGTGCACGCGCATCGCGTGTCGCAATAAAAATTGTGTCATCACCGGAAACCGTACCTACAATTTCCGGCCATTCGCTGCGATCGAGAAACACAGCCACTCGCTGTGCCGCACCCGTCGCGGTTTTTACTATCGTCAGGTTTGCTCCTGCAGTATCCAGTTCCCGGACAAACCCTTCAGGTACATCCAGTTGTGTCGCAGCATTTCCGACGGCTGTGATTGACGGAGCGGTATAGCCATCTCCGGCCTTCACGATATTCATTTCACGCAGATCGCGACTAACGCTCGATTGTGTTGCCTGAAAGCCTTCGCTTTGCAGGCGTTCCACCAGCACTGACTGCCGTCCTATGGGTTCGCCCCCGATAATTGCGAGGATGGCCTGCCGGCGTTTTTCTCTGAGTTCTGTGCTAGAAGGCATGCTTAATAGTCAATAATATGCGCATAAATAAAGATTAATGCGCATATTATTGACTATTAAGCTGGTTGTCAAGGAATCAGGAGCTTATGTGCCGTATTTTATGCACTGGGTGCATTGAAGCTGTCGCGAGGGGGTATATCCGCCAATCGCTGCTCGCTCTCCTGATCATGCCATTGGGCAATCAGCTGAAAGGCGATTGATTGCTGGGGTGGCAATATCACTTCGCCGGTGCGCAACTGCTCACGGCTAAACCAACCGGCATCGGCCAGCTCGCTATCGCTGAGTGCTATATCG
>CBDTTT010000021.1:0-11824 GCA_965363345.1 uncultured Chromatiales bacterium | reverse complement strand
GAGGTTCTGTTTGTTTCGGTAGACCCGGAGCGCGACAGTATTCCGAAAATTAAAGAATACGTCAGAAGCTATGATCAGGCATTCCGCGGAGCCACGGGAACAGTTGAAGAACTCACGAAGTTCACCACCGCCATCGAAGCCCCTTGGTATATCGACAAATCAGATGGCAACTACACGGTCGATCACTCATCAGACCTGATCCTGATTAACCCGGCAGGTGCCTACGCCGGCTTTATCCAGCAGCCATTGAATGTTGACCTAATCGCAGCTGAGCTAAATCAAATTCTCTAGCGAGACAAACCCCAGGTCTTGTTCAGAAACGCCAGCAGATCACGATTGGAACTGTCGTAGGCATTCCGATTGAAACCCATCGTATAGCCGGCCTGTGCGGCACAGCCACGCAGCGCAAGCATAGCACCAATCGCAGAATCCATCGAGTAACCGGTCGACTGCTCAATGTTCTCACCGGATTCGGTCCACTTCATGATGCAGTCTTTAGTGACCCAGGCACCCTCTTTAAACTCTTGCGGATAGGGATTGTCCCAGCCATGACCGGCGCCCTCGTAGACCACCATGTCCACATCAACACCCATCTCTACCAACTTGTCGCGCATCCAACCACAGCGATCAACAGACATAGACTCATCGAGCTCACCCATCATGATGAGCAGCGGACTGCCTTCAACACGAAAGTCGTCAAAATCGGCAGAGCAGCCGCCATAGAACATGGCATAAGCAGAAAAGCGCGGGCCATCTTTACCCAGAGCTCCTTCAATAACGGGCTCGAACATCATATATAGGGCTGAACCGGCGCCGAGAGAGAAACCGGTGACGCCAATTTTGTCTGTATCGATAAAGGGATGATCCTGCAATGCCTTCAACGCACTCAAAGCATCTGCCATTTGCGTATAGATAGGTGCTTTGTCGAGTCGCTCGCGGTAATCATCGGTAGAACGCAGATTACGGGAGGTAAAGGTATCGACGGCCAGCCCTGCAATACCCTGGTCTGCGAGTCGCATGGCCAAATTCACACTGCGGCCACCCCAGGCACCACCCGAGCCATGCAAAATAACCATCGCCGGTACTTTGTTTTCTGCAGATGCTCCTGCAGGCAAGACCATCGTGCCACCGGCAATCTGCTGAACAGCGGTTGCCCCACCGTTTGCAAAGTCTTTGCCTTTCTTGGCATTAAAACTCGGAAAACCGACTATGCCATAGGGACGATCTTTCCAGTTGGTTTCGTAATAGACATTAACGGCCTCTTCAGAAGACTCCGGTAACAACTGAAATGCACCAAAACCCGCCAGCGACAAAAGACAGACAATCATCAATCCACGAATAAATCTCATAAAGAGCTTCCTATAGTGGCCTAACCACGCCAGTTACTAACATATCGGTCAATTGTAATCGGATGAGGCCATAGAGCGAGCAAAAAAAACCCTGCACAAGGCAGGGCTTTTCAGATCATCAAACAAGCTTACATTAACGCTTCATAGCATCAAAGAAACTCGCATTGGTCTTCGTTTCCTGCATCTTGCTCAACAGGAACTCAGCTGCTGCCAACTCATCCATAGGATGCAGCACCTTACGTAGAACCCATATCTTCTGTAGTTCATCAGGCTCAATGAGCAGATCTTCTTTACGTGTGCCGGAACGGTTGATGTTGATCGCAGGATAGATACGTTTTTCAGCAATACGGCGATCGAGATGGATCTCCATGTTACCGGTACCTTTAAACTCCTCGTAAATCACATCGTCCATCTTCGAGCCGGTGTCGACAAGTGCGGTAGCCAGAATAGTCAGACTGCCACCCTCTTCAATATTACGCGCAGCACCGAAGAATCGTTTTGGACGATGCAATGCATTGGCATCAACACCACCCGTCAGAACCTTACCTGAGGAAGGTATAACGGTGTTGTAAGCACGGGCCAGACGAGTGATTGAATCAAGCAAAATCACAACATCTTTCTTATGCTCAACCAGACGCTTGGCTTTCTCGATAACCATCTCGGCCACCTGAACGTGACGACTAGCTGGCTCATCAAAGGTACTTGAAACCACTTCGCCGCGAACGGTACGGGCCATTTCAGTCACTTCTTCAGGGCGCTCATCAATCAGCAGCACTATTAAAGTGACATCCGGATTGTTTGCCACGATAGCTGTTGCGATATTCTGCAACAACATGGTCTTACCGGCTTTCGGCGGTGACACGATCAAGCCGCGCTGGCCTTTACCAATAGGCGCCACCATATCGATGATGCGTGAGGTCAGATCTTCGGTAGAACCCGTACCCTGCTCCAGTACCAGACGTTCGGTCGGGAATAGCGGGGTCAGGTTTTCAAACAGCACCTTGTTACGGGCACTTTCAGGCTCATCAAGGTTGATCTCAGCCACTTTAAGCAGTGCAAAGTAGCGCTCGCCTTCTTTAGGAGGGCGAACCAGGCCACCGACACTGTCACCGGTGCGCAAATTAAAGCGTCGAATTTGGCTAGGTGAAACGTAGATGTCATCGGGACCGGCAAGGAAGGAACTGTCGGCTGAACGCAGGAAGCCAAAGCCATCCTGCAAAATTTCCAGCACACCGTCTCCGTAGATATCCTGTTCCTTAGCACCATGCGCTTTCAGGATTTCAAAAATGATGTCCTGTTTACGCGAACGGGCAAGGCCTTCGAGACCCATAGAACTGGCCAAAGCGACCAACTCTGAAATCTGAGTATTTTTTAGTTCGTTGAGGTGAAGCAGGTTTTTATTTTTAGCTAATTCGTCTTTACGGATAATGTCGGCTTCCGTAAAGGTACCCATTTCTTCACTATCCGGACGACGCCGGCGATGATTGCGATTCTTGTTGCCGCCCCTATTATCGCCACCACCTTTGCCACGATTGTTATTGCTGCCACGGTTACCACCGCCGCCGCCAGAACCGCCGCCAGTACTGCCACCGCCGCCTTGCTTGTTACCAGAACCACTGTTGCCGCTGCTACTGCTGCCTCCGCCGGAGCGGGCAGAATTACCTAGATAGCCTCTCATAGGTTCTTCTCCAAGAATTCAGCAAGCTGTTTCTTCGATACGGCGCCAACCTGCTGCGCTTCTACCACACCGTTCTTAAATAGAATCAATGTAGGAATGCTGCGAATACCATACTGCTGCGGAACTTTGGGATTAGCATCGACGTCTACCTTGGCGATGTTTAAGCGACCTTCGTAATCGGGAGCAATCTCCTCGAGGATCGGGGCAATCATCTTGCAAGGACTGCACCACTCCGCCCAAAAATCGACCAGGACAGGAACATCCGATTGAATAACATCGGCTTGAAAATTATCGTCACTTACGTGCGCTATGCTCATATTTTTACTTTCACTATTGGATTTATAAAGAATTAGGTTTTAAATTTACTGGGTTTGAAACTCTATTTGATTTGGATTGGCCTGATGTCGGCAAGGGCTGTGCCCAGATATCGGCAAGGGCTATGCCCGAATATAAACTAGGGATATGCCCGGATATGTAGGCTTGTGGCTTTAAGCTAATGTCCCCTCCGGACACACTTAAACAGATATAACTGCAGTCTTAATGTTTTAATACGCTGGTAATGAAGGTTGGCGCCGAATCAGGCACAATGCACTGCGCTCTGGAGTTTGGACTTAAGTCTGACCAAAAACAGGTAGTGTTCTGGCTCTTCGATTCGGCGGGTGCGGTTAAAACCGCATGTCGTTAACTAATTTGACCCCTTCCGGAACAATTTTGCAAGTGCTAATTAGCACTTTAAAGGAATAATGCAGCACCATGACTGAATCCAAAAGCCCGGAAGGGAACATAAGCTTCGCTAGTCTCGACCTTCCTGAAGAACTTCAGGAAGGCATCAAGAAGACCGGTTTTACCCACTGCACACCCATTCAGGGTGAAACCTTGCCACTAGCACTGCAAGGCAAAGATGTCGCAGGTCAGGCGCAAACCGGTACAGGCAAGACCGCTGCATTTTTGATTGCAACGTTTAACCACCTTCTGCGCAACCCGCTTCCTGAAGACCGGCCTGCCAATGGTAATCCGCGCGCGATCATTCTTGCGCCAACCCGCGAACTGGCACTGCAAATTCATGCCGACTGCGGTTCTCTGGGTGCTGCCACCGGCCTCCGCTGTCAGGTCGTATTTGGTGGTGCCGACTACGACAAGCAGCGCGACAAGCTCAAAAGTGGCGTCGATGTACTAATTGGTACACCCGGTCGCTTTATTGATTACTTCAAACAAGGCGTATTCAACCTTAAATCGGTTCAGGTGATGGTGCTGGATGAGGCTGACCGGATGTTTGATCTCGGTTTCATCAAAGATATTCGCTACGTTATGCATCGCCTGCCGCCGGCAGACAAACGCCTTAACCTGCTGTTTTCCGCGACCCTGAGCCAGAAGGTTCTGGAACTCGCCTACGAACACATGAACGACCCGGAATCGGTGCGGATCGAACCCGAAAAAGTCACCGCCGACAATGTTACGCAGGCTGTGTACTTCCCCGGCAATCACGAAAAAGCGCCGCTGCTCGTTAACCTGCTGCGCGCGATGGATGCACATCGCACCATGGTTTTCGTCAATATGAAATACGAAGCCGAGAAAGTGGCATTCCTATTGAATGCGAATGGCTTTAGCGCTGCCGCAATCTCCGGCGACGTTCCGCAGAACAAGCGCATGCGCATGTTGGAAACTTTCCAATCAGGCGAACTCGGCATTCTTATTGCCACAGATGTGGCATCACGTGGTTTGCACATTGATGACGTCACACATGTCATTAACTATGACTTGCCAAACGATTGCGAAGACTATGTGCATCGTATCGGTCGTACCGCACGTGCCGGCGCATCAGGTGACGCTATTAGCTTTGCTTGCGAAAGCTACGCGATGATCCTGCCCGACATCGAAAAATTCATCGGGTTTTCAATCCCGGTTAAACCGATCACGCCAGAGTTATTGGCTGATATAGAAAACCCCAGAATGCCGCCGCGCAAACGCCGCGGACCTCCGGGCAAAGGCGGCCAAGGTCGCAATAGTGGCGGCGGTCGCGGTCACAGCGGCGGCAACCGCAGACGCTAGAGCAAGACACTCAGGGCTCCGGGGTAACGAATATACCGGGGCCCAGTAATTCATCCAGGCTATGGACTGACGCAAAGTTCTCAATAGCTCTTGCAGGCTGTCCGGTATCGGGTCGTTCTATAGCAACCACCTGATCAATTCCGTAATTAGCTGCGGCCTGCAGCACAGGCAAACTGTCATCCACAAATAGACTGAGCGCCGGGTCAAAGCCTAAATGGCTTTGTAAGGCCGGCCAAAACTCTGCGTGTTCTTTCGCGTGACCGAACTGATGTGATGTAACCAACTCATCAAAGTAGCCGTCAAAATCCACTACTGACAGCTTCACCCGCAACGTCTCCTGGTGGGCATTCGTAACCAGAACTAAACGGCGGTGGCTTTTTTTTACCGCCTCCAGAAAGCGGCGCGTATCAGGCAAAAAGCCGACCTTATGACGAATCGAGTGCTTTAGAGCCACCAGATCAAGATCAAGATCGTCACTCCAATACTCAAGACAGTACCAGTCCAGACTGCCCTCTTTAGCTGCAAATCGTTCTACCAACTGATCGCGGGCCTCAGCAACTGCTATACCTTGCTTGTGAGCGATTCTGACCGGCACCAACTCTCGCCAGAAATAGTTATCAAACGCCAGATCCAGAAAGGTGCCATCCATATCCAATAACACCGTATCGCAATGGCTCCAGTCTATGTCTCGGCGTGGCTCTTTATTTAGATCGGGCATTCCTATACTTTACGGCATTCCATCGCGATAGTGTTCTTACAAAATCCACACAGGCCATGCCCCATGCAAAGCAATCTGGAACAACTCATACCTTCTGTACTCGACATTGCACGAGGCGCAGGCAAAGAGATTCTCGAAATTTATCGTGGCGATATTGATGTTGAGACCAAAGCAGATAACTCGCCTTTAACGGCAGCAGACCAAGCGGCACACAATCACATTGTGGCTGGCCTCAGCGCATTAACTCCGGACATTCCGATTCTCTCCGAAGAGTCTGCCGCCATACCTTTTGAAGAGCGTTCTCAATGGACTGAATACTGGCTGGTTGATCCTCTCGATGGCACCAAAGAGTTCATCAAAAAGAACGGCGAATTCACGGTCAACATTGCTCTAATTCAGGGCAACAAAGCGGTGCTCGGTGTGGTTCATGTGCCCGACAAAGATACAGACTACTTTGGCTTTGAAAATGGCGGCTCATATAGTCAGATAGCGGGTGGTGACGTACAGGCAATTGCTGTGACCACACCATCTCAAACGCCAGTGCGCGTCGTGGGCAGTCGCTCACATCGGGGCGAGCTCGTTGACGCTTACCTCGAAAAGCTAGGCGATCACGTGATGGTCTCAATGGGCAGCTCACTCAAGCTCTGCCTTATCGCAGCCGGTGAAGCCGATATTTACCCTCGACTCGGCCTCACCTCAGAATGGGACACAGCTGCAGCCCAGGCGGTTGTAGAATGCGCCGGTGGCCGCGTCATCGGCCTGGATGGCAACACCCTGCTATATAACGCCAAAGCCGACATTCTCAATCCACATTTCATTGTCTATGGCGATAAATCACGGGATTGGACCAGCTACCTATAGCCAGCCACCTACAGCCAGAACCAGCGAAGGGTTTGGGGCGGAACCCAAACCCTGTTAGAATCGCATCACGCCACCTGCATCGGTTCCGGACAACAACAGTGGCGATACAAGATATCCGGAGCCCCAATATCAGCCTGACCCTGATCCAGCAAGCAGTAGATTGATTTTGCGTGGAGAGTGTCGGGTTACCGGGTTTTTACGCCATGACAGACAACATAGAAACCAGCACGTTCGGCAATCGCAGCCGACTCAAGGAACTCCGGGTTGCCCATCGCGACCTGGATCTGGTTCTTCATGAACTCGGCGAAGATCCCGATACCGACCAGCTGCGTATCAAGCGCCTCAAGAAGCAGAAACTGCTGCTAAAAGACATGATTGTTCATATCGAAAGCGCGCTGATTCCCGATCTTAACGCCTGAGTAATTTGGCGCCAAACGGCTGTTGTCGAAGATAATTACAAACTAAAGAAATAGCCAAGCTGCTGTTTCTTATAGCTTCTAATTTAGGAGTGTGACGCACGTCACACTTTTCATCTGGCAAGCTGTCGAAAAACTAAACAACCCATTGAAATATAGGCAACACAAACATAGCCGCCTATTCCAGCACCCGCTATAGATAAAACTTGATCGCTATTTTTTTGTGACGCACGTCACAAAAAAATCATGCAATGAGTAATTATGTTAAACACACCAAGCGCAATCAAAAAGTTGGCACGCATCCTGCAATAAGTACATCGACACTAAGGCTCTTTAAATAAAGAGAAGGTTTATTCATAAACCCCACGACTTCGCGCCCTTGAGTTTTAGCTCGTCCTTTCCGCGCCCATCAAACCCGCCTTTCAGGCGGGTTCTTTTTTTCTTCGGAAAGAGTTAATTGCCTTCGGCATCGCGCATCGCATCATCAAGACTGTTCTTTCTCTCGTCCGATGCTTGATCCGCATTCTTTGCACGGTCAATGGTGCTCAGCATAGGGTCGAATGCCCCTTCAGCCTCAGCCGTGTTTTGCTCGCTGCTATTTTTGTCGCTATCAGGCATCACTGTGGTCGTCACACTACCGCTATCACAAGCGCTCAATACCAACAGAGACAGAACCACCATCCCCAATCTCAAAATTCTCATCAAACTACCTCCAGTCCAGACAAAAAATTAGCGAATAATAATTGCAGGCGCGACAACGCCATATCACTCCCCATACCATGATCAGCATCGATCAGAGTAAACCGACCCTGGCATTCCAAGGCAAAGCGTAAAGCATTTTGATAGGGAATAATGTCATCCCGCCAACCATGCACCAATGTTGCAGAACATAATAGCGGCAAGGGGTTCAGATGCTCGTAGCCGGGAACATTCACCGCGGTCGCCATCAGAAACAAACCCTTTGCAGCAACTCTGTTCGCAACCGCTGCGGCGACCGCTGCTCCCATGCTACTGCCGACGAGCACTAGATTTCTGGCGGAATTTTTTTCACACCAATCATTCAATTTTTCGATGCGGTCTAATGGGTCTGCCATACCCCGATAGTCGAGAGAGACAACTTCCCAGCCAGCATTTTCTGCGATGGGTGTAAGCGTATTTATCTTGGTGCCGGACGGTCCACTTTCCTGGCCGTGAGAAAAACAAACAACGCCTTTGGATACGGTCATCAGGCTGAACCCGTTTCCTGCTCACGACCAAACCACGCGACCAGAAAAGCAACCGCAAAAGGCACCAGCCGTTCCGCGATATCACCCGGGGTATCTGGCGCCCAATTCAGAATCACTGTCAGACCAAAACCTAACCATAGGGCAGCCAATGCCGGCGTTCTGGCGACCCGAACCTTACATACATACAGCACCACCAACGGACCGAATGATGCGCCCAACGCTTGCCAGGCAAACAAAACCCGATCAAAGATCGATGACGGCAGATACAAAGAAATGGCGCAGGCAATAACAGTAACGATAGTTACCACAACCCTGGAATCAGTCAGCACTCTGGCATGCGCCCGACTGTCTTTAAGGTTCCAGTCACGGGCAATGGATGATGCAGCCACCAACAACTGACTGTCGGCCGTAGACATAATTGCTGACAGCACCCCGGCGGTCATGATGCCGGCAATGACCGGTGGCAATAGCTGCTGAGTTGCATAGAAAAATATGGTTTCTTCGTTACCGGTTATTGGAAACAAAACACGAGCCGACCAACCCAAAATCAACATGCCACTAAATACAACAAAGGCCCAACTGATAGCGATAATTCGTGCCTGACGCAGACTTGCATCATCCTTGAGCGCCATAAACCGGTTCACCACATGGGGTTGCCCGCAATACGCCACACCCGGGCCCAGCATACCCAAGACAAAGCCCACTGCCGCCAGTCCACTGTACTTTCCGGTGAAGCTTCTGAACACTTCATCATCGACTGCTGCCATGCCGTCCAACAAACCCGAAAACCCGCCGATCTCGAATAGACACAACACGGGCAACAAAGCTGCCACCGACACCATTAGAGCCGCCTGAACCGCATCAGTAACCGCAACGGCCCAAAAGCCGCCAATGAGGGTATAGATAAGCACGATGAAGGCGCCCACAAGAATGGCCACCGTCGGGGTCAAATCAAAACTGCTCGAAAAAGCCAAGCCAGCGCCCTGAAACTGGGCCGCAACATAGAACATAAAGCTCACGAGAATAATGATCGAGGCAGATCGGATGACCGGGTTGGAACCATTTATATCGTAGCGCCCAAACAACAGCTCAGACAGAGTCACCGCATCATCCTGTTCTGCCGCTTCGCGCAAGCGCGGCGCCACCCAAAACCAGCTAAATAAATAGCCGCCTAACACACCAGGTAAAAACCAGAATGCCTCCATACCCACGGCATAAGCCGTGCCGCTAACACCCAGCAAAGACCAGGCCGAAGACGAACTCGCAGACGCGCTTAGACCCGCAACCCAAGGACCCAACTGACGACCGCCCAGAAAGTAGTCTTCCTGATCCTGAGTACGCCGCTGCGCCCAAACACCAATTAGCACGAGGGTGATCATGTAGCCGACCAGCGTCGTCATAATCCAGAATGAGTTGCTCATTTGAGTTTCGCTCTCCGTTTAAACTTTAGGCAGTCTGGCAAATTTGGCTGTAACCGGCAACAGATGTGCGCAATTGCCACACTGACAGTATGAGGCCAATATAAGGCGGGTATGCGGCGCACCAAAATATAGTGCCATGCCATACAATGCCGACAACACCTATTTCCGATAAATTTTATGAGCAACGACTGGCAGTTTTGGATCGACCGTGGCGGCACATTTACCGATGTAGTCGCCCGTGACCCTCAGGGCAATCTGCATGTCAGCAAGTTGTTGTCTGAAAACCCCGGTCGCTATCAGGATGCCGCCGCAGAAGGTATCCGACGCTTTCTGGAAACAAATGACGTAGCCTGCGCCAATATCACTGCAGTGAAAATGGGTACAACAGTCGCCACCAATGCCTTATTGGAACATTCAGGTGAGAAGACTGTATTTATTACCACTCAAGGTTTCGGTGATGCCTTGAGTATCGGTAATCAAAGCCGACCCGATATCTTTGCGCTACAAATAGAAAAGAGTAAACCGGCCTACAGCGCGGTTATCGAAGTTGAAGAACGCATTGGCGCTGACGGCGAGGTTCTTTGCAGCCTCAATGAACAACAAGCCCGAGCATCATTAGCCAGTGTCTTAAAGACAGGAATTCGCAGCGCTGCCATATGCCTGATGCACGGCTATGCATTCCCACAACACGAACAACGCCTGAAGGAAATCGCATTAGAGATCGGTTTTAGCCATGTCTCGGTATCCCATGAAATTAGCGGATTACAACACTTTGTCAGCCGCGGTCAGACAACCGTGGCCGATGCTTATGTATCGCCGGTACTGCAGCGTTACATCCGCAGCTTCACTCATTCATTAAACGACGCCGGTCATAAGCCGCAACAGTTTCTAATGATGCAGAGTAATGGCGGCCTGGCGCAGGCCACGCAGCTCCGCGGCAAAGACAGCATTTTATCGGGGCCCGCCGGCGGAATGGTTGGCATGGCGGATGCAGGTAAACGTGCCGGCATCAATCGCTTAATCGGCTTCGACATGGGCGGCACCTCATCGGATGTTTCAGTTTTTGATAATGGCCATGAACTAAGCTACGAAACTGAAATTGGCGGTAGCTTCATACAAACGCCGATGATCAATATTCACACGATAGCGGCTGGTGGCGGCTCGATACTTAAATATTCTGACGGCCGCTTACAAACCGGACCTGAATCTGCCGGCGCCTTTCCCGGACCACTCTCGTATCTACACAACGGCCCGTTAACCGTTACCGATGCCAATATCATGACGGGGCGGATTCAAGCAGATACGTTTCCGGCAATATTTGGTAGCGATAACAAACAGCCCCTCGGCATTGCTGCAGTCAAAGATGCTTTCGCCGAACTTACCCTGCAGATCAACCAGCAGGCAGGCTCCCGCTACACGCCGGAGCAAACCGCTGATGGCTTTTTGCGTATTGCTAACGAGGACATGGCGAATGCCATCCGCCACATAGCCGCACAGCAGGGCAAGAATCCAGCGGATTTCACCTTGTGCTGTTTTGGCGGCGCTGGTGGTCAGCATGCCTGTGCAGTAGCGGAATTGCTGGGCATACGAGAGGTGCTGATAGACCCGTTGGCAAGCGTACTCTCCGCTTATGGTATAGGTATCGCACCCGTCACCAAGGTTCTGCAACAAACAGTGAACCTACCTCTCGCCACCGAACTTGAAGCTGTTAAAGCCGCAGCCAAACGACTACTAAAACGATGCGAAGCCGATGTTCGCCAGCAAACCAACGGCACAGCACAACCTGAAACTGCAATTAGAGTCTTTGTAAAAATTGCCGGTAGCGACAATAACCTGCCTATACCAACGACAAACTTTCAAAACATCGGAGTGAAATTTGCCGAAGAACACAAGGCGCGCTTTGGCTTTAGTGTTGCAGACAATGCCGAGCTTATCGTCGAGACGATCGAAGTCACCAGCAGCGAAGCAATCACTGCAGACAACAACAAACAACTGCAGAGCACAGCGCTAACGAACATCCCGAACACCGTTAGTCTGTATCTCGACAACGAGTGGCAGCAAGCAAGTTGCGTCAGCAGAGATAAGATTAATAACGACATCGATGTC
>CBDTTT010000020.1:0-11877 GCA_965363345.1 uncultured Chromatiales bacterium | reverse complement strand
AGTGAATATGACGGCACTGTTGATTCTGAGACTAAGTTGCTGATTCTTGGCGCCGGCCCTGGCGGCTATACCGCTGCATTTCGTGCGGCAGACCTTGGCCTTGATGTCACATTGGTTGAACGCTGGCCTATGTTGGGTGGCGTTTGTTTGAATGTTGGCTGTATCCCTTCAAAAGCATTGCTGCATGCCGCTGCTGTTATCGAAGAAGCCGAGTCTATGGGATCGCATGGCGTAAAGTTCGGTAAGCCTGAAATCAATATCGATGAACTACGCATTTGGAAAGAAAGCGTCGTCGAACGCCTGGTTGGTGGCCTGTCAGTATTGGCGAAGCAGCGCAAAGTAGCTGTTGTAAATGGAGTTGGTGAATTTCTATCACCGCATCACATTAAGGTGAGTAGCGAAGACGGCGATAAAGTTATCGCATTCGAGCAGTGCATTATTGCTGCTGGTTCCGAACCAGCGAAGTTGCCAAGCTGGCCTGAAGACCCGCGTATTATGGATTCAACTGGCGCATTGGAACTGTCTAAAGACACGGGCGAATTACCAGGCAATATGTTGGTGATTGGGGGTGGCATTATCGGCCTCGAAATGGCGACAGTGTACTCAGCTCTGGGTGTCGATATTTCAGTGGTCGAATTGACCGACGGCTTGTTCCCCGGCTGCGATCCTGATTTGGTACGCCCGCTAGAGAAGCGCATTAAGAAGCGCTACAGCAGCATCATGAAAGGCACTATGGTTACCGGCTTGGAAGCCACAGATGCCGGTATTCTGGTGACCTTCGAGGGCAAGAATGCTCCCGATGGCCCGCAGACTTACGATAAGGTTTTGACTGCAATTGGCCGCAGTGCCAATGGTGGCAAGATTGCAGCTGACAAGGCCGGTGTTGAAGTGACCGACCGCGGCATTATTCCTGTCGATAAACAGATGCGCACCAATGTGCCGCATATCTTCGCCATCGGCGACATCGTCGGCGAGCCGATGCTGGCACATAAAGCGACACATGAAGCGAAGGTAGCTGCTGAAGTTGCGGCAGGCGAGAAGCGTGCATTTGATGCCCGCGTCATTCCTTCAGTGGCTTATACCGACCCCGAATTGGCATGGGTAGGCATGACTGAAACCCAAGCCAAGAAAGATGGCATTAATTACGAGAAAAGCGTATTCCCCTGGGCGGCGAGTGGTCGTTCTTTGGCTATTGGTCGTGATGAAGGTTTTACTAAACTGCTCTTCGATCCGGCTACTGATCGCGTTATTGGCGCAGGTATTGTCGGTACGAATGCCGGCGAGTTGATTGCTGAAGTCGGCTTAGCTATCGAGATGGGCTGTGATGCAGCCGATATAGGCTTAACGATTCATGCGCACCCAACGTTATCGGAATCTGTTGCGATGGCAGCAGAGGCATTTGAAGGGACTTTGACTGATTTGTATATTCCGAAGAAGAAGAAGTAGTTCCGTGGCTATAGCCCGAAAATAAGAATTCGTTCTTTGGTCTAGCCCGAAAAGAAGGGGGACTGAGCTTTGCTCAGCCCCTTTTTTCTATTTTGGGGGTGGGGATTTATCTAAAGATCTTGGCCGCATGGTACGACCCTTTTTTAGTTGTGGGCTTTTACCTAAAAGACCTGTCTGCAGTTGCTAACCGGCAGCGCAGCGCCCGGTTCAGCACGGGGCGACTACTCGAAAACCTTCTTCTTGAATTCACAGAATTCTTCGATGATGCACTCGCCGCAGTCAGGCTTGCGGGCTTTGCAGACGTAGCGACCGTGCAGAATTAGCCAGTGGTGTGCGCCGAGCATGTATTCTTTGGGCGTGGTTCGCATTAGGCGTTTCTCAACCTCAACTACGTCTTTACCTTTGGCAATGCCTGTGCGGTTTGAGATGCGGAAGATGTGTGTATCTACCGCTATAGTTGGCTGACCAAAGGCTGTGTTCAGAATCACGTTAGCCGTTTTCCGGCCTACACCGGGTAGTGCTTCCAGAGCATCACGCTCTTCCGGTACTTCGCCGCCATGCTTATCGACCAGTATTTTGCAGGTCTTGATGACATTCTTGGCTTTGGTGTTGAACAGCCCGATTGTTTTGATGTATTCCTTTAAGCCTTCTTCACCAAGGTCATAGATAGCCTGAGGGGTATTGGCTGCCTTATATAAACCGCGGGTTGCCTTGTTGACGCCTACATCTGTCGCCTGTGCTGAAAGAATGACGGAGATCAATAGTTCAAACGTACTGTTGTAGCGAAGTTCGGTCTGCGGATCGGGGTTTTGTTTTGCCAGGCGAGCAAAGAGCTTCAGGCGGATGTCTTTATTCATTGATGATAGTGGCGACGCTGGTTGAGTTATGGGCTAATTTTCTTTGGTCCAGGGCATTTTTGGCGGCGACCAGCAGGGCCAGACCAATGAAAGCGCCGGGTGGAAGTGTCGCGAGCAGAAGTCCGGCAGACTCATTAAAGAATTGTATTTCCAATTCCGCAAAAGCGGGACCAAATAATGTCTCGGCACCGTGAAACAGGCTGCCGCGTCCGATGATCTCCCGCATGCTGCCCAAGGTTACCAGCAGCAATGTAAACCCGAGTCCCATCGCAAAGCCATCCAGAAGAGCTTTGCCCGGAGGTTGCCGCGATGCAAATGCCTCGGCTCGGGCGAGTATCGCGCAATTGGTAACGATTAATGGGATGAAGATGCCAAGGCTCAGATAGAGATCAAATAGATACGCCTTGAAGAGCAGTTCAATAGCGGTGACCAATGAGGCAATAATCAGCACAAATACGGGCAGGCGCACCTCATTGGGAATAGCATTTCTGCTAACCGATACCAGCAGGTTGCTCATGATTAACACGAGCATTGTGGCAATGCCCAGACCGAGTCCGTTGATGAGCGTATTGCTGACAGCTAGCAGCGGGCACAAGCCTAGAAATTGCACCAAACCGGGATTGTTGTGCCAAATGCCCTCCAGTAGCGTGCTGCTTGTATTGCTGCTCATGGCCCCAGTATATATTGGTTGCGAATGCTTGTAGCTGTTGTCGGGCTTGGGATTTTGTTCGGGATGTTTAAACCTATTCCAAAAGTGCTTGGTAGAGGGCTCCGTTTGTTGGTTCTGAGCTCTGATATAGCCTGATTTGGCTGGTATTTTGCTGTCCGACTGACTAAGATTGCGACTGAATTATGGTGCTTAGGCGGGCATTGCCTGTCAGCCACCCAATCCGATCACGAATAATCAAGATCAGTAAGGCTGATCGATACTCATAGGTGAGACTGTATGTTGTTTAGGTTTATCCGAATTTTTGCTGCGTTGACTGCTGTTGTCTTGCTGTCATCTTCACTAGCTTCTGCGGCTGATACTGATCGCGGAGAAATATTGTTTGATACCTGTATCGGTTGCCATGGTGCTGAAAGCTATAACAATGTTTATCCGACCTACAAAGTTCCCCGCCTTGGCGGTCAGTGGCCGGAATATGTGGTTGCTGCATTGCAGGCTTATAAAGACGGTGCACGCTGGCATCCTACGATGCAGGCTCAGGCAGGTTCTTTCAGTACCGAAGATATGCAGGACATCGCTGCTTATTTAGCGACTCAGGATGAGATTGCTGTTGGTGATACCGCAGGCACCCCGCCTGAAGCTGCGGCCACATGTGTAGCCTGCCATGGTGCAAATGGTCAGAGCATGGCAGGTGTGTTCCCGCATCTTGCTGGTCAGCATCAGGATTACCTGATGCAGGCACTAAAAGACTATAAGTCTGGTGCCCGCGACAATATACAGATGTCTCCGCTTGTTCAGAACATGAGTGAAGCCGATATGAAGGCTATCAGTACCTACTACTCACAGCAGAGTGGTTTGAAAACATTTGGTCAGTAGTTTTCAGATGTCCATTGTTTGGCGCTAAGTTTTGGCGTCAAAATAAAAAGCCGGGTTTGCCCGGCTTTTTATTGCCTGATTTTTATGATCTGATTTTTCTGTCGATAGGCTTTTCATACCTACCCGCATACCTATCGAAACCTATGCCGATAGTGGCTTGTCCGTATGGCGAGAAACTCCTGAGAAGATGACAATGTCCTAACTCAATCAGACATTATTTCATTAGCAGAGGACTCAGTGGGAACCGATACTGTTTATATCGTCGATCCGGACCCGGATATTTGTGCATCACTCAATGCACTGCTGAGCCGGCTTGGCTACGACAGTGAAGTATTTCATTGCGGCAAAGAGTTTCTCGAGCATTTGAAAGCCGCCGACAGTGCTCCTCATGGTTGTATTATTTCTGAAATGACGTTGCCCGATGTCAGTGGATTTCAATTGATGGACGAGTTGCAGGCGGCCGACATCGCTTTGCCTGTGATTATTCTTACCGCCGATACCGATGTTTCTACCGCAGTAAAGGCATTGCACCGAAATGCTGCCAATTACTTCGTGAAACCCTACACCGAGAGAGCGTTGGTAAAAGGCGTGCGTAAGGCGCTCGAAAGTTACTGATCTCCAATAGTTGAGCGTTGCATCCCGCTATCCGGACACCAACGCAAATTGCTCGCTGTCGCCCTTCGCTGTGCAGTATTCTGAAGCTTGATAGTCTATTGCAGGAGCAAAATCTAAAGTCTCCTCAGGATGTGAGAGTAGAGCCTATGAGTGAGTCGCGTCGTCGTTTATTGCAGTTGCTGGCCGCATCGCCTTTGCTAGCATCGGGCTTGTCTTTTGCGAGGCCGGAATACGCAAAACCAGAGACCTTAAAGCAGGCGCTTAATATTGCCCACCTTAAGGAGTTGGCGCAGCAGCAGCTCGACCTTTCGGCATACCATTTCATTGTGGGTGGCTCGGATGACATGCTCACCACAGAAGAGAATATCGCTGGGTTACGTCGGATAAAAATACGTCCGCGAAGGCTTGTTGACGTAAGTTCGATTGATACCAGCGTTACTTTATTTGGTCGTCGTTATCGCTCACCGATTATTCTTGCCCCGGCTGGTAATCAAATACGGATTCATGCAGATGCGGAATTGGCAACTGCCAGGGCCGCAGTATCGCGTGATCATTTGATGATCAGCTCGATGATGAGTAACTACAGTATTGCCGAGATAGCCGAGCAGGGTGAACCGGGCTGGTTTCAGCTTTATCCCTCATCTAACCGGCAATTTATGGCATCTCTAATGGCTGCCGCCGAGCGGGCAGGTTGTGAGACGCTGGTACTCACGATTGACGGTCCTACACGAGGTAATCATGAGGCGGAGCGCTGGTTCAGGATGAACCGCGATAAATCGATTAAGACGCCCGCAACGCGACTCGGTAACTTTGAGAGCTATGACGGCCGCAAAGGTATCGGCGATCCTGCGATGACCTGGGAAGATATTAATTGGCTGCGCGCCAACACCTCGATGAATATTGTCCTGAAGGGCATCGTGACCGCCGAGGATGCCAAACTTTGCCGCAAAGCAGGTGTTGATGGTGTCATCGTGTCGAACCATGGTGGCAGGCAAGAGGGCAATGGCCGTGCAACCATCGATGTGTTGCCCGAAGTCGCTGATGTGCTCTCTGGAAAGATGCCCGTACTGATGGATGGCGGTATTCGTCGCGGTGCTGATGTGCTGAAGGCGCTTGCTGCGGGCGCAGATGCTGTGTGTGTCGGTCGTCCGTATTTATTCGGCCTGGCTGCAGCAGGCCAGGCTGGTGTCGAGAAGAGCCTCAGAATCCTCCAGGCAGAGTTTGAACGCAGCTTGCAGTATGCCGGTACGCCGCAAATCGATGAGATTAGTGATGCATCAATCTGGCGGAATGGCTAAATATCAAAAAGAGTCTGGAATGAGTCAAAAAAAGCCTTGCAAACAGTTCTAGGTCTATAGAAACTAATAACCCCTGAAAAACGGGTTTTTTAATGGATTGGTAGCAGTTTAGTCTGCGAGATTCCTGATGTATCCCGATTTGTATATAAGATTTAATGTAAGGAAATAGCATGAGCGTTTTGATTGGAAAACCAGCCCCTGATTTTACAGCTGCAGCCGTTTTGGGCGATGGCAGTATTGTGGGCGACCTGAATTTTACTGAAGCCCGTGGCGGCAAGTATGCCTGGGTTGTCTTTTACCCATTGGATTTCACCTTCGTGTGTCCTTCTGAGTTGATTGGCTTGGATCACCGCACCGACAAACTGAAAGAGCTCGGTTGTGAAGTGTTCTCTGTATCTATTGATTCACAGTTCACACATAACGCATGGCGTAATACTGCAATCAATGATGGCGGTATTGGTCCGGTTAAATACACCATGGTTGCTGATGTTAAGCATGAAATCTGTCAGGCATACGGTGTTGAGCTGGAAGGTGCTGGCGTTGCACTACGAGGCAGCTTCCTTATCGACAAAGATGGTCTTGTGCGTCATCAGGTTGTGAATGATCTGCCGTTGGGACGTAATCTTGACGAGATGGTTCGTATCACTGAAGCGCTGCAGTTTCATGAAGAGCATGGCGAAGTTTGTCCTGCAAACTGGAAGCAGGGCGATGCAGGCATGACGGCATCACCTGATGGTGTTGCCAGCTACCTCAGCGAGAATTCTGACAAGCTGTAAGCTTTCTTTAAAGCTTAAGCAAAAGGCCCGCATTGCGGGCCTTTTTTATGGTTGTCGTTTGAACCTAGAACTCGATGCTGTCGCCTTCGGCAGGGACGACGGCCTCGATACCGGAATGCTTTTTCAATTGTTTTTGCAGTTCGTTTAACGAATCTGTCTCGCCATGCACCAGAACAAACGGTGTGCCGGCGCCAAAATTGCTGGCCCATTCAAGTAAACCTCTTTGACCCGCATGTGCTGAAAAGCCACCCAGAGTCTCGATATTCGCCCGTACCTTAAATTCGTCACCGAACATGCGCACCATTTTGTCACCGTTAACGAGCCGCCGGCCTAGTGTGCCGTTGGCCTGAAACCCGCAGAAAACAACGGTATTGCGTTGCTGCCAGATGCGATGTTTGAAGTGATGTGTAATGCGCCCGCCGGTGCACATACCGCTACCGGCGATAACCAGTACACCCTTATCTATTTCGTTAATCGCTATCGATGCATCTGAACTAACCGAGCAATTCAATGTTGGTAGAAAACTCTCTAATGAGTTTCGACCAACTTCGTCAAGTTCTTTGATGTCTTCTTTGTCGAGCTGCCGCAACCAGCGGTCATAAACCGCGGTAACCTCAATTGCCATCGGGCTATCGAGGTAGACCTGCCAAGGGTCGAGCCTACCTTCATTATATAGGTGGCCAAGGTGATAGATAATTTCCTGTGTACGCCCTACCGCAAATGAGGGAATCATGACTGAGCCATTATTTTCCCAGGTGTTATGGAGTATGTCGGCTAGTTGAGTGATGGTATCGCCATAATCCCGATGATTTCGGTTGCCATAGGTGCCTTCCATCAGCACTAGATCAGCTTTACTGAGTACGGCAGGGTCGTTCATCAGCACCGTGCTACTTTTGCCGAGATCACCGGAGAAGACCAGCGTCTTTTTTGCACCGGCCTCGGTGATAGTGAGTTCGACGATGGCTGAACCGAGGATATGGCCCGCATCGTGAAACCGCACACTGGCATGGCCATGTATGTGCCTCGTTTGTCGATAAGGTGACGGGTCCAGTAATTTTAGCGCCTCAGCTACATCGGCTTTTGACCATGCGGCTTCCCAGGGCTCCTTGCCACGCTGTTTGCGTTTTCTGTTGTTGCGCTCGAGATCTCTCTCATATAATCCGACCGCATCATAAAACATTATCGGCAGTAGGTCGGCAGTGGCAGAGGTGCAATAAATGGGTCCGCTAAAGCCCGCGGCGACCAGTTTGGGTAGTAGCCCTGAGTGATCGAGATGCGCATGCGAAAGAATGACGGCATCAATTGATGATGGTTCAAAAGGAAATGATTCCTGACGCAGGCGTCTTACTGCATTGCCACCCTGATGCATGCCGCAGTCGAGAAGTACTCTGCCTAGGCCCTCGGCCGTAATGAGGTGACAGGAACCGGTAACCTCCTGTGCAGCACCATGGAAAGTTACATTCGCCATAAGTTCTCTTGCCTAGATATCGAGTTGCATAGACATGCGCACTAATCCGGCAAGTGAGCGGGCATGCATTTTTTCCATCACGCGGGCGCGATGAATTTCGACGGTGCGCTGACTAACGCCGAGATCGATTGCGATGACTTTGTTTGCAGCACCCTTGACCACGAACCCCATCACTTCCTTTTCGCGGGGGGTGAGTGTCTTATAAAGACTGTCGATTTCGCGTTGCTTATGAGTCGCTTCTTCTTCGACTTCATGTGCTTCAAGAGCCTGATAAATACGATCCAACAAGTCCTGATCGCGAAATGGCTTTTGAATAAAATCAAAAGCACCACTTTGCATTGCTTCAACCGCCATGGGTACGTCGCCGTGACCCGTGATAAAGATAATGGGTAGCTTGCAGCTAAGCTCTTTAAGCTTTTTCTGCACCTCAATACCGCTAGTACCGGGCATGCGAATATCGAGCAGAACGCAGCCATTCATTTCTTCATCAAAATCGGCAAGGAATAAATCGCCGGATGCATAACTCGCAGATTGAAGGTTTACGGTTTTAAGTAGAAAGCATAATGAATCTCGTACTGCTTCATCATCATCAACAATAAATACTGTGCCGCTGGTATCGGTCATTTAGCTGGAAACCTGTGTTGGTATGGTAAGTACGAAGGATACCCCACGTTCGGGGTTCCTGCGGAATTCTAATGAACCACCGTGAGCTTCTGCGATGGTTCTACTGATGGCGAGTCCCATGCCCATGCCGGATGACTTAGTCGTGACAAAGGGGTTGAAGAGTTTCTGCGCAAGTTCTTTTGAGATTCCGGGTCCCTCATCTGTCACGATCAGGCTGACTTCACCCGGTGCCGTGTAGCGTGCCGATAGCTTTAGGTGGCGGTGCTCCGGTTCAGAGTCATGCATGGCATCTACGCCGTTACGAAGCAGATTAAGCAACACCTGCTGAATCTGCAGCCCATCAACAAATATGGGGGCGAGATTTTTGGGCACGTTGACTTCAAGGGCAATGTTATTAGCATGTGCATCCATCTCGGCCAATGGAACAATCTCATTTAATAGATCAATGATAGTCGTGGTGGAGCGCTCGGTATCCGGCGTGCGAGTAAAGTCGCGGGTTCTTCGAATGACCTCGCCGGCACGGTGTGCCTGCGTATCAATGCGTTCCAGCGCATCGATAATACTTTCTTTATCGATGTCATCGTTTGCTAGCAGGCGCCTGCAGGCAGCCGCATAGTTAGAAATTGCACTGAGAGGTTGGTTCAGTTCATGTGCCATCGCGGCCGCCATCTCACCCATGGTGCTAAGGCGGCTGGTGTTCAGCATCTCCTCACGCTGCTTAAACATATGCGTTTCTGCCGCGCGTTGTTCTGACAGGTCGCGAACTAGGCCAATGTAGCGAACTGATGAGGGGCCGCGAACTTCCCCGATGGCGATATCGGCAGGGAAAACATCCCCGTTTTTTCGCTGTGCAAGCACCTCACGACCTATGCCTATTATCTTTGCGACACCAGTTCTCTGGTAGTTGTTCATGTATTTGTCGTGATCCTTGCGGTCCCGACCGGCCATGAGCATGCTGATATTCTTGCCTTCTACCTCGGCGACGGTGTAGCCAAACATCTTCTCTGCTGACTTATTAAACCGCTCCATAATGCCTTTATCATCAATCACAATAAATGCATCGATCATGGCATCCATAAGGGAGTCCATGTGATCGAAGCGTTCTTGTGCTTTCTGTGTTTCGATGTCAGTAGAGGGCATGAGGTCTGCTAGCAGTTGTTTTTAGCAGTTTAGGGAGCGGCGTTAGTTAGCGCAAGGGCTCAGGGCATTCTTGAAACCCAAAAAAAAGGGCAAACCGAATGGTCTGCCCTTCTTGTTCAGCCCTCTGAAAGGGCGGTGTACGGTAGCTGTTACAGCCAGTACACGAAGATGTACAGACCAAGCCAGACCACGTCGACGAAATGCCAATACCACGCAGTCGCTTCAAACGCGAAGTGATTCTCCGGAGAGAAGTGGCCTTTTAGAACACGGAGCCAGACAACGAACAGCATAATGGCACCGATGCTGACGTGAAGACCATGGAAACCGGTGAGCATGAAGAACGTCGAGCCATACATGCCACTGCCCAGAGTTAGATTCAGGTGCACATAAGCTTCATAGTACTCATATGCCTGGCAGGCAACGAAGAGAAAGCCCAGCATCCAGGTCAGACCAAGGAATACGGTCAGAATACCGCGCTGATTTTCTTTAATAGCATGGTGAGCAACTGTGATGGTCGCACCTGAGGTCAACAGCAGAATCGTGTTGATCGTAGGCAGGGGCCATGGAGCCATTGGCTCGAATTCGCCACCGACATTGCCGGGACCGTTGGTAGGCCATGCAGCAGTGAAGTTTTCCCAGAGCAAAATGTTGGTAAAGAAGTTGTTGCTGTCGCCACCAAGCCAGGGAATAGAGATTGTTCGGGCATAAAATAGTGCGCCGAAGAACACTGCAAAGAACATGATTTCGGAAAAGATGAACCACATCATTCCTAGACGGAACGAGGTGTCGACATCGTCATTATATGTGCCGGCTTCACTTTCATGGATAACCGTGCCGAACCAACCAAAGATCATATAGATAATGGTGAGTGCGCCAACGGCAAGGATATACATACCCGCTGCGGAACCGTTCAGCCAATTGGCTGCACCAGCCAACATAGTGAAAAGACCGACTGAGCCAACTAGAGGCCAGTGACTTCCGTGAGGAACGTAGTAGCTGTCATTTGCTGCATGTGCCATGAGTTTTTTCCTATCCTAAATTCTTACTAATGTTTATTTATTGCTAGCGACTTTAGGGGTCGCATATAAAGTGTACGAAAGAGTGATACGGTCGATGTGTTCCGGTAAGTCTTTTGAAACGATGAAGCGGATGGGCATATTCTTGGTCTCTTCCGGACCGAATTCCTGTTTTGTGAAACAGAAACATTCAATTTTCTTGAAATACTTTGCGGCATCAACCGGCCGGATATCGGGGTTGGCAGTCGCAGTTAAATCTTGATCTAACAAGTTGCGTGCGAAGTAGGTGGTTTCATACATGCCACCGGTTTCGACAACCTTGATGCTTTCATTCGGACGAAATTCCCACGGTGCTGAGTTGTTGCGATTGGCAATCATCTCAATAGTTACTTCGCGGCTTTGTACGTCCGAATCTAGAATGTCTGCTTCTGCCACCTGTTCAATCGGTGCGCGGATGCCAGTGATGGCACAGAAAATATCGTAGAGCGGTACCAGCAGAAAACCAAAACCAAACATTACGACCGCAATCATCAGCAGTCGCAATGCTAAAGGTTTGCTAGTTGGCTTCTGCATGTCGTCCATCGTTAAGTTGAACGCATGGCCTGCGCAAAAATAAACAGTGCGAAGAAGCCAACTGCTACAAAAACTAGCAGTATGGCTGTACGCATGTTCTTACGCCGTTTTTCGATATCTGTATCAGTCACAGTATTTATTTTCCCGGTAGTTCTTACTTGATCTCAGGAGCAGTTTCGAAGCTGTGGTATGGCGCTGGTGAAGGCAATGTCCATTCTAAGCCTTCTGCACCTTCCCAAACCTGAGATGTCGCCTGCTTACCATTACGTACGCAATCGACGATAACCCAGACAAAGAACAGCTGGCTGAAACCGAAGATGAATGCGCCGATGCTGGAGATCATGTTGAAATCGGCAAACTGAATGGCGTAGTCCGGAATACGGCGAGGCATACCTGCAAGACCCAGGAAGTGCTGAGGGAAGAACAGGACATTAACGCCGATAGTCGACAGCCAGAAGTGAGTTTTACCCAGCGTCCTCGTTGTACATTTTGCCGGTCCATTTAGGCAGCCAGTAGTAGGT